>NZ_JARAYQ010000114.1:0-25345 GCF_033794505.1 Streptomyces sp. MB09-01
GCCCGGCCCCCCGTCCCCGTCCTCGCCGCGATCCGGCTGGAGGCCGCCATCGGCGCCCTGGCCGTCGCCGCCTTCGACTACGAGACCAGCGCCCAGGCCACCGTGGACGCCGAGGTCACCACCCCCGGCACCGTCCTGGTCTCCGGCCGGCTCCTCGCCGACATCACCCGCACGATCAAGGGCAGCCACCCGGTCGACCTCGAACTCGACGGCACCCGCCTGATCCTGACCTCCGGACGCACCCGTTACACCCTGCACACCCTCCCGCTGGAGGAGTACCCCACCTTGCCCCGGCCTGCGGCCGCCAGCGGCACCGTGGCCGGGGCCGCGCTCGCCGAGGCCATCCACCAGGTCGCCACCGCCGCCGGCCGTGACGACGCCCTCCCGATCCTGACCGGCATCCAGGCCGAGATCACCGACGACACCATCACCTTCGCCGCCACCGACCGCTACCGCTTCGCCCTTCGCCCCATCCCCTGGACCCCCGCCGCGGCCACCGGCGCCACCACTCAGACCACCATCCCCGCCAAGTCCCTCGCCGAAGCCGCCAAGATTCTCGCCACCGACGATCAGGTCCCCCTCACCCTCCCCGCCTCCCACGGCGTCCTCGGCCTGGCTGGCCGCACGCGGACGCTCACCCTGCGCGCCATGGACGGCCAGCTCCCCGACCACAAGGGTCTGTGGCCCACCGACTTCACCGCCACCGCTGACCTCGACGCCACCGAACTCGCCGATGCCGTCAAGCGCATGGCCCTCGTCGCCGAACGCGGCCACCCCGTCAAGCTCCACCTCGCCGACGGCGCCCTGATGCTGAGCGCCGGCACCGCCGACGACGCCTCCGCCCGCGACCAGGTCACCGCCACCACCGACCTGCTCACCGGCGCCCCCGTCACCATCGCCTTCAACCCCGGCTACCTCCTCGACGGCATCACCGCGCTCAAGACGGACCGGATCCGCCTGCAGATCGTCAACCCGGTCAAGCCGGCCCTCCTCACGGCCACCGACGCGGACCCCACCGCGCTGCGCTGCCTGATCATGCCGATCCGCCAGTCCGGCTGACCCGCCCCGGGGCGGCCGCGCCAATCGGCCGGCCGCCCCCGCCCGCGGTGGCGACCGCCACCCCGCAGTCACCCCCAGCACACCAACCACGCAAGGAGAACCAGATGTTCAACGCTGGCGCCGAGGTGGAGATCCTTTCCTGTGAGGACGACCCCAGGGCGAAGGGTAAGACCGGCAGGATCGTCGACGAGGTTTCGCCGGGCCCACTCACCGAAGGACGGTGGACGGTGAACAGGATCAGCATTTTCATCGGCCCCGTCCTCTGCCACGCGCACGAGCTGCGGACGACGGGACGATGACGCTGGTGGACGCCGCCCAGCAGTGGATCCACTCGCTGTTGCTGTGGGGCGGAGGCCTCATCGTCGTGGCCTGCTTGGTCAGCGCAGCGCCCCGCTTCTTCGCCGCGGGCCTCTACGTGCTCCGCCCCTGGCCGAGACGACCGGCTCCGGATCCCCGCAGCGCAGTCGTGCGCCGGCAGGTGATCCAGCGAGACCACGACCGCATCAAGGACGAATACGGTCAGCTCCGCATCGACCCGTTCCGCGGCGACGAGCTCGCTGTCCTCGACGACCTGACGGTCCCCGAAGCCGTCGCCCTCGTCCAGGCGCTCGCCGCCGCCAGCGACGCCGCCGACGCCGCCGACCCCCCGACGTACGAGAAGGCCGTGCTGCACCTGGCCAACTCCTGGCGCCACGCCCAGGCCCGAGCCGCGAACAGCGAACTCCAGCCGCCTTCGGACCGATCACCTGAACCCCGAGCATGCACTCCCGAGCCCGCCGTCCAACCCGCCCGGCGCCGCCCGCGCCCTCCCATCCCGAAGGAGCAGAAATGCCGATGAACCCCGAGCACCACCACCACGACCTCCAGGTCGCCGGCCTCATTGCGGCAGCCGCCCCTGCCGCCTCCGACCAGCTGCTCAACCCGTCCGACACCTCCACCGACCGGCCCAAGGTCGTCACCCTCTGCGGCTCCACCCGCTTCTGGCGCGAGCTCGCCGAGGCCAACTTCCGTGAGACGGTCGCCGGCCACGCCGTCCTGGCCCCCGGCTGCGACATGAAAAAGGCCCATCCGCTGTGGGAGGAGCCCGCGGCCGCCGAGGAGCTCAAGACCGCGCTCGACGCGCTGCACCGCTGGAAGATTCGGGCCTGCGACGAGGTCCTGGTCGTCAACGTAGGTGGCTACGTCGGCGACTCCACCCGCGCCGAGATCACCTACGCCCACCAGCTCGGCCGGCCCGTCCGCTACACCGACCCGGTCGGCCACGCCGTCATCCTCGACCGGCCCGGCCTGGACCCGGTACGGATCGGCCCGTACGAACACGAGAGCCGTGCCGAGGAGTTCGCCGCCAGACTGCGCAGGCAGCTGCACTCCACCGCGCACGTGGAGGGCACTGTCATCGCCACCGGCGTCTTCCGCCCCGACCTCGATCACCTCGACCCCCGGGTGCCGACCGACCCGTACGCCCTGGCCGAGGCCATGGACAACGATCCCGACGGCGACGGCACCGGCCGCAACTTCCCCGACCTCTACGCCCGCCTGTGCGCCCAGGAGCCGGCCGAGTACGCGAGCGAGGTGTGGGGGAGGGCCTGCTCCGCCTACGACTACCTGCACGCCGACCCCGACGAGGAGTAGTCCCGCGCGCCGCCTGCCCAGCAACAGGGCAGGCGGCGCACTCTCTTACGGCAATTCATAGTTGGCCAAGTATGCATTGACATGCCAACTCATACTTGGCATTCTTGTGGTGCGGGCAAGGGTCCGCACCGACGACCGGAGGCGACGAATCATGGAGCAGACCCAGCAGTTATCGCAGGCCGCCCCCACCGAGGCGCGCCTGGCCCAGGCCCGCACCGAGGTGATCGCCGAGATGGGCAGGACCGACGCCAAGGCGTCCGCGCTCCTGACCGTCCTCGGCCTCCCCTCGCCGTCCTGATCGCCGCCGTCCCCGGTCACGACCTCCCCGCCGCCGCCACCGTCGCCGCCGGAATCGGCGCGGCCGCCCTGGCCTCCGCGATGATCCTGGTCCTGCTCATCGTCCGCCCCCGCCTCGGCGGCGACGTCAGCAGCTCCTACCTCCACTGGGCGACCTGCACGCCCGAGGAAGCCGCCGCCGACATCGCCTCCGACCGCAGCGCCGAGCGGATCGTGGTCCTCTCCCGGATCGCCGCGAAGAAGTTCCGCGTGCTCCGGCTCGCCATCGACATCACCGCCGGTGCCGTCGCCCTGCTGGTCCTCGCCGGGATCGTCGCCCTCGTCGCCTGACCGACCGGAGGAAACCCTCATGCTCACCGACCTGATCCGCCAGGCCTTCACCCGCCTGACCACCCCGATGAAGTCCGCGACGTACAAGTGCGACAGGTGTGGGCTCTCGATGCAGATCACCGACTACCCCGGCCGCATCGGACCCATCCTCGACATCGCCCTCGCGCACGCCTGCAAGCCCAAGGCGCTCTGACCCCCGGGACGGGCGGCACCACCGGCTACCAACCAAGCGCCGCCCGCCCCGGGCCAGCCCAACCCGCTCTCAACCGGAGCAGGGGGCAGCTACATCGTCCCTCAACCGTCACGGAGCTGATCACCATGACCCCCACCAGGCCCGACACCCCCGAGGCCACCGCCGCCAAGGCCCGCCTCGACAAGGCCGCCGAGGCCCGGGACAAGGCCATCGAAGCCGCTCACCGCGCCTACTGGGCAGCGGTCAAGGCCGAGATGGACGCCAAGAACCTCACGCAGAAGGCGGTGGCCGACCACCTCGACTTCAGCCGTGAGCACGTCCGCAACCAGGTCAACCGCTACACCGCCGACCAGTAGGCCGGCGCCGCAGATCCCAGGGGCGGCCGCAGCATCGGCCAAGAGGTACGGCCGCCCCCAGGGCTCCCCGTCCAGAGCAGAACCGAGGAGAACACTCATCATGAACCACCGTGCCGCCACCTTCGCCGCCGCCTATGCCTTACTGCGCGCCGCGGCCGATCACGCCGACCACTGGGGCCAATCCGACTTCGACTCCCAGGCCAAGGGCGCCACCGACGCCGCCCCGGTGACGTACGAGCACGAGGACGGTACGGTCACCACCGTCGGTACCGACGGCGGCCGCCGGGCCTGCCTCCACCACGTCATCCAGTACACGACCACCCAGGGCCTGGTCCTCGTCGCCGGCACCCGCGTCCTCGGCATCCGCCTGCACCCGGCCGCCTTGGCCGCCGCTCTCCTGGTCTCGGGGGCCACACACTTCGCCGCCGATCGCAGGGTGCCCCAGGGCCTCTTCCAGTGGCTCGCCGAGGCCACCGGGAAGAAGAACTTCTTCAACCTGGCTGATTTCGGGATGAATGGGCGGTACTGCCTCGACCAGAGCTGGCACCACTCCTGGGAGACCCTGGCCGCCCTGGTCGCCACGGTGAAGGCGACCCACTGGTGAGCGCCGACAACGCGACCGCCGTCGCCGCCATCCGCCTCGGCCTGCACGCGCTGCGCGAGAACGCCCTGGGTGACACCGCCGACCACGAGGACCAGGCCGCTGTCCTTCAGGCCCTCTACGACGACCGGAACCAGGACGGCAGCGTGCTCGGGATGATCTCCGGCCTGCTGACCGAGATCGGCGGCCGGATTGCCGACCAGGGCGCCGAGGACATCATGGAGATCGTTGACGAGGCCGCCGGCTACGTCCAGGACTCCGCCGGCCAGCGCCTGGAGCGGGCTCGCGTGGCTCTCACCGCACTGGAGGCGTCGTGAGCGCCACCGGCCACGAGGCCAGCCCGCTCGCCGAGTGCGACGGCTGGTCCGACTACCCCCACCTGGCCGGCCTGCGGCACGGCCACTTCCACCAGGCGCCCGAACTCGCCGCCCGCCTCAAGGCCCCCTCGGCCGAGGACGACATCCGCTTCCGCGGCGAGCACCTGACCGTCCACACCATCGACGGCATCGCCTACGCAATGCTCTGGGAGGAGTGGTTCAGCCCGACCGTCTCCACCTGGGTTCAGCACACCTCCCCGGCCGCCGCCCGCAGCTGGACGCACCAGCTCGCCGCGCTCTGGTTGCGCGACAGTGCGGGATGCTCCCACGGCGGCGGCACCCTGCAGAGCTGGGACGGCGGGGCATGGGCCGCCGAGCGCGACCTCATCACTGGTCGCTGGCACCTCGCCATCGGCCTCCAGCCCGGCGTCACCTACGCCAGCACCGAGACCGAAGACCGGTCCGCCGGCTGGGCGTTCCTCACCGAGACCCTGACCGCCGCCGGGTTCCCCACCGCTACCTGGCCCGCCGCGATGTGGCAGGCCCGTCGCCACGACCTGCCCGACCCCGATCCGGCGCCGCCGGCCGCCGCACCCGTACCTCCCGGGCCGAACACCTGGCGCACCCTGCTGCGCCGGCTCTTGGCCCGGATCCTGGCCGGGCTCGCCCGCACCCGGTAGTTCCCGCACCGCCGAGCGCCCGCCGAGCGCCCGCCGGTCGCCGCGGGCGGCCGCCCGGCCCGGAGGCAGGCCAGCCTCCGGCCCGGGCGGTCGCCGACGGCCTGGTTCGGCTGGCGCTCGCTCACCTCAACCGAAAGGCGAACATGACTGAGACCGAGAACATCTACACCGCCGACGTGGTCGCCCTGACCCCCGGCGGCGACGTCCTGCTGATCGAGCGCGGCTGGCCGCCCTTCCAAGGGGCCTGGGCGCTGCCTGGCGGCCATGTCGACGCCGGAGAAGCGCCGTTCGTGGCTGCCGCCCGCGAGCTGGCCGAGGAGACCAGTGTCCACGTGCCCGTCGGCAACCTCCACCAGATCGGCGTCTGGGACCAGGTCGGCCGCGACCCGCGCGGCGCCTACGTTACCTTCGCGTACATGGTCATCGTCCCCGACGGCACCGTGGCCACGGCCGGGGACGACGCCCGTACCGCCCGCTGGTGGCCCCTGAGCGATCTGCCGGAGCAGCTGGCGTTCGACCACGCCGACATCATCAGCGCGGCTGTATCCCCCAACCTCTGAGGCGGCACGGGATACCCGCGTGCCCGAGTGTCGCGCATGGCCTCCCCCGGCCGGGCGCCCGCGCTCGTCGTTCCCGGGCAGGCTCCTGACCGGCCTGGGCCGGAACCGAGAGATCCTCCTGCGCCCCCGACCTTGTTGCCGCAGGTCGGGGGCGTTGGCCTGCCCGCAACACCAGTAGGCCAATATAAAGTTGGCCAACTTCATATTGACACGCCAACTTTGAGTTGGCATTCTTGAGGGGGCGGATCTCCCGGCCCTACTTCTCCCACAAGCCTGATCACTGCTACGACTCAACAACGGAGGACCCGTGTTCCGCAGGAACCAGACCACCCCGACCCCGACCCCGAGCACGCCCGAACAGCCGGAAGCCATCGCCATCAACTTGGACGAACTTGCGGCACTGGAACGGGCCTTACTCGAAGCGGACCGGCTGCGCCGCCACTGGATGGACGGCCCCCCGCGCTTCGGCCAGGTATTGCTCACCGTTCACGACGTGATGGCGATGCTGTACCAGCGCGCCGGCGCCGCTTCCGTGGTGCAGCCCGACCCGCAGCGCGCCCGTCTCCCCCTCTACCGTCACGAGATCAAGTGGCTCGCGGACGCGATCATCTGCATGGAACGGCATTACGCCCGGGAGGGCCGGCTGTCCGAAGCGCGGCAGCTTCACAACCGCTTCAACGCTCTGCTGGGGCAGGCGCACGCCATCACCCACATGGGCGGCACGCCTGTCTTCGTCCCCGAGTTCCCGCAATTGCCCGAGGGCGCGTGATCCCGTCGCCCCGCAGCTGAGCCAGATCGCCTACTTCCAGGAGTCGCAATGACCGACGAGATCCCGCAGACCCCGAAGTACCTGGCCACGATCACCGGCATTGACAGCCCGGCCCACACCGCCGACGGGCAAGACCTCTCCGATCTCGCCCCGGCCGCGGCCGCCGCGCTCGCACTGCTCGCCGACGCCATCAAGCGCGGCCACGCTGACCAGGAGGACATCGTCCAGGCGCTTAAGAACGCCAGGGTCGATGAGGCGTTCGCCTCCGTCCTGGTCGCCGCCTCCGACGCCGTGATGAACGGCCTGGAGGACCCGTACGAGTTCGACGGACGCCTGCACGGCGAGAACCTGTCCGCCGCGGCCTCACAGGTCCGCGACGCGTTCCGCTGGCTGTAGTCGGCCGGCCCGCATACCCGTGCCAGGAAGGAAGGAGCAGTGACCGTCAGCACCGTGTCCGCCGTGCCCCTGGGGGAGGCAGAGCACCTGCAGATCCTGGCCGCGTGCTTACCCCGGTGGACGGCGGGCGCGGTCCCGCAGGACCGGCCCGTGCTCGTGATCGTCGCCGGGCAGCCCGGCAGCGGGAAGACAAGGACGGCTGAACTGCTGTACGCCGCGCTTTCCGCACGCGGAGGCGCCGTCCGGATCAGCAGCGATCTCTACAAGCCCGCGCATCGCAAGTACGCCTGGCTACGGGAGCAGGACGTACGGACGGCCGGGACGGGCGTGCGCCCCGACACCAGGCGCTGGCAGGCCGAGGTCGAGGCGTACGCCCGCTCGGCCCGGCTGGACGTGGTGCTGGAGCTGGCGCTGGCCGATCCCGACGAGATCCGCCAGGTCTCCGCCGTCTACCGGGCGGCCGGGTACCGGATCGAGCTGGTGGTCCTGGCCGTCGCGGAGGCGGTCAGCCAGCTGGCCGTCCTGAAGAGGTTCTTCGACCCGGACGCCGACGGCGGCGGCCGCTACGTCGCCTGGGACAACCAGGACGGCTGTACGACCGGCCTGCCGAAGACGGTGGCGCTGGTCGAGGCGGAGCGGCTGGTGGACCGGGTGATGGTGGTCCGCCGCGGCCTCGACCCGCTCTATAACAACGAACTGGTCGGCAGCCGGTGGCTCCGTCCCGAAGCCGCCGCCGCAGTGCTCCGGGCCGAGCATCTCCGGCCCTGGAACGGCCCCCAGACCCGTGTCTTCCGCCGCGACCTCGTGCGCGCGGAAGTCCTCGTCCACGACGAGCGGCTGCCGGCGGACCGCAGGCTTGCCGTGTCCCGGGACGCCGAGCGGGCCGCGGCGGCCGCCGAGCCGGTCCGCCGTGTCGCCCACCCTCTCCCGGGACCGCCCGGCACCGGCTACCACCGGCTGAACCCCGACGAGCACGCCTGGATCTTCGACGAACTGATCGCCCCCTCGTTCCTGCGCCGGGCCGTCTTCCGGCCGGACCCGCTGGTGGTCTACCTCGTCGCCGAGCCCGGCGCGCGATCCCTGGAAGCCGGATGGATGCTGCGCCGGGCCATGAGGCCAGGCACGGTCCTGCTGGACCCCGAATTGCTGAGGGGCTCTCACCCGGACTACTTCCAATTGGTCATCGACCAGCCCCGCACCGCACCGGAGGCGGTCCGCCCGGACACCGAGGCGTGGCAGGCCGAGGCCGAGGCGTACGTACGCGAGCGGCGCGGCGAACTGGTGATCAAATCCGCCTTCGCGGACGTGGGCCAGTTCATCGCGAGCGCGGCCCGGTTCGCCCGGGCCGGATACCGGGTCGAGGTCGCTGCCGTCGCCGCCCGGGCCGCCGACAGCCGCCAGCGCACCCTGGTCAACTACGTCCGGACCCTGGAACTCGACGGGCACTCCGAGCTGCCCACACGCGCCGCACACGCGAAGGCCTGTGCCGTCGGGGCCGACATCGTGGCGGCCGCGGCCGCCGACCCGGCCGTCGCAGCGGTCCGGGTGATCGACGGCGATCACCGGGCGCTGGGCATGGACCGCTGGGCCTGCTGGGCTCTGGCAGCGGCCCGCCGCCGCCCCTACACCGCGCAGGAGGCAGCCCGCTTCCACGCCGTCCAGCGGGCCCTGCATCAGCGGCTGCCGCGTCTGGCCGATGAGCTGTACGGCCTGACCGCCCAGGCGCAGCCCCTGATGCCGCCCGCGTGGCAGGCCCGCCGGGTGGAGAACCCGGCCCAACCCCAGTTTCTGCCGGTGCCCGCTTCCCTCCAGCCGCAGTGATGCACTCGGGTGGGCCAGCGGTCTCAGCGGGCCGCTGCTTCCCTGATCCGGCGCCGCACCTCGTCACCGAAGAACCAAGGGGCCTTGGCGTCCGGGTAGGGGCCGGACCGCCGGTAATCGCCTGTCTCAGGATCAAAGGCCAACGTAGCGATCCACGTTCCTCTCCCGCCGGATTCGATCTCGGCTTCCACGGTGAAGCCGTTCGTCACGACGCTCCTGACCCTCCAGGCGGTCTCTGCGACGGAGCGCACGATGGCGTCGAACTCGATTTCCTCAGGCGTCAGGTTCCGGGCGCCGGGCGACCTGTCGGGCTCGGCAACCCCGGCGGCGGACCGCTTCACGGCGGCCTTGATGAGCAGGCCGGCCGCGAGGGCAGCCACGAAGGCGGCGCCCTTGAGCACGCTCACGGCTGCGCCGTCGGCGGGGGGAGTGCTCCCGCCGTCCTCACTGCGGGCGTTCTGGTCGGGCACGCCGGCCCCCCTTCAGGTCCAGGAAGTTCTGCCGTCAGGGTAGTGGCCGTGCGGCCGCGCGTTTGATGGATCGCGGCTATGCGAGACCGCCCTCCTGCAGCTCACGGAGCCGGGCGGCATAAGCCATCGCGATCCGCGCGGCCTCGTCCGCATCCGCGTCGGCCAGCCGGTCAGCGTCCTCGACCGCGCGATCTCGGGCCTCCCGCCAGGCGGCCACCACGTCTGCCGCTTCCGGGTCGGGGGAACGGCGGGCGGCAACGAGGCGGGCGTTGTACGCCTCGACCACCCGCATCACCAGCCGATGGGCCTGCTCGCGGTCCGTGCCGGGCAGGTGGAACGGGGCCCGGTCAAGATCTTCGGGAGGGAGCGGATCGTTCATGGTGGTGCACCTCAAGGCCGTGCGGACGTACGTGGTCGGCCATTGTCCGTGACGTACCTTCACCACGTCCTACCTGGGCTTAGGTTGGCCCTACAGGCAAATCACTGGGGGATGCGATGACGGGCAACGGGCGGGACCTGCGGGCGCTGTTCAGTTCGAACGACCGAAGGCTGGAGGCCGCGGCGGCCTTCACGAACCGCCAGGGGCAGTGGGAGCTGGTCCAGAGCGCGCTCACCGAGCACCTGGCCCGCATCGCGGCCGCCTCCATCGACGTCGAGGACCTGGAGGCCCCGCGCAGCAACATCCTGGTGTTCCACGGGGTCGGCGGGATCGGCAAGACCACCTTCTCGCGCACCCTGGAAGCCACCCTCGCCGGAGCCGGGGGACGCCCGGCCCGATGGGGCGAACCCGCCTGGCCCGCCCGCCCGGCACTGCTGCCGGTCCGCATCGACCTCGCCCGGTCGGCCGGTACAGACTTCGAGCGCATCATCCTGACCCTGCGCCTCGCCCTTGCCGCGCACCTGGGCCGGCCGCTGCCCGCCTTCGACATCGCCTTGAAGAGGTACTGGGAGCACCAGCACCCGGGCGAGAGCCTGGAGGAGTACCTGAACCGCGGCGGACTGGCTGCCCGTTTCGGGAAGGCGCTGCCGCAGCAGGTGCAGTCCGTGCTCTCGGATGTCGCCCAGGCCCTGCTGCTGCCCGGCACCGTCGGCACCGCGGTCGGCGCCCTCACCGGCGCCCTGACCACCGCGCTGCGCGAACGCAGGCAGACTGTGCGGGCGCTGGCCGCCTGTCACCGGCTGGCCGATCTCCTGGACGCCGAGCCCGACCTCGACGTGCTCTCCTACTACCCGCACCTGCTGGCCTTCGAGCTCTCCCGGCTCCCCGTCGACCAAGCCGTGCTCCCGGTGGTGCTGTTGGACACCTTCGAGGACACCGGCACCCGTACCCACCGCGACCTCGAACGCCTGCTGCAGCGCCTGGTGTGGCTGCTGCCCAACGCGTTCTTCATCGTCACCGGCCGCGGCCGCCTGCAGTGGGCCGACGCCGCCCTGGAGGGCCAGCTCGACTACACCGGCCCAACCGCCTGGCCCGGCCTGGCAGGTCAGGCCATCCCCGGCCCCCGCCCCGCCGACCCTTCAGCCGGGCCTGGACGGCAGGTCCTCATCGGCGACTTCTCCCCGGAGGACTGCACCGACTACCTCGCCCGCCGCCTGACCCGCAACGGACAGCCCCTCATCGCCCCGGCACTTCGTGAGGTCATCGCCGAGCAGTCCCACGGGCTGCCCCTCTACCTCGACCTCGCCGCCCACCGCTTCCTGGAACTGCACCGCACCGGCCGCAGCCCGTCCGCCGGCGACTTCGGCACCGACTTCCCTGCCCTCTTGACCCGCACCCTCGCCGACCTCACCCCCGACGAGCGCCACCTGCTGCGCGCCGTGTCGCTGCTGGACGCCTTCGACCTGCCGCTGGCCACCGCCACCGCCGGCCTGCCGCACCTGTCTGCCGCCGCCCGGATGGTGGAGCGGCCCTTCGTCCGCCGTGACGACTTCGCCCTGTGGCCGTACCACCTGCACGCGCTGATCCGCTCCACTCTGCGGACCGCCGACGATGCCACCGACGACCGCTGGACCGACACCGACTGGAAGCAGGCCGCGTCCCGCGCCCTGGCCGCGCTCGGCGGGCAGTGGCAGGCGGCCCCCGGTCCGGACCGGCGCTTTCTGGTCGGCTGCCTGCGCCAGGGCCTGGCCCTGGCCCGCGACCACCGGCTCGACCTGGGCTGGCTCACCGACGCAGCCTTCGCCTACACCGACGACTACGTGTGGGAGCCCCTGCCCCTCCCGGCCCGGGACGGCGACGAGGAGATCGCCACCGGCGCAGACGCCCTGGCCGAGCTCCTGTCCGCGCTCGGCCGCCGGCAGCACGAGCACCGCTCCACCACCGTCTCCCGGCTCACCGAAGTCCTCGAAAGCGGCCTGCTGCCCGCCGAGCTCGCCGACTTGGCCCTGTACTACCGAGCCAAGGCGTACCGCGACCTCGGCCAGGCTGAAGCGTCCCGCGACGGGATGCGCCGGGTCGCCGACGGCGGCGGCCGCCTCGCTCCCGACGCGGCCCGTGGCCTGGCCCACCTCGCCCGCGTGAGCGGCGACTTCCCCGCCGCGCTCGCCACCGCCCGCACCCTGGGCTGGCCCGGCCGCGGCAACCGTGTCCTGGGCGACATCCGCTTCGCCCACGGCGACATGGCCCAGGCCGCCACCGCCTTCACCACCGCCCGCACCGAGGCCGAACAGCACGGCAACCGAGGCGAGCAGGCCATCGCCCAGGCCAACATCGCCCTCACCTACGCCTTCGCCGACCCCGACCGGGCCGGGGAGGAGATCACCCTCGCTGAGCACCTCCTGACCGGGCTGGACCAGCGCGCGACCGCCCTCACCGTCCAGGTCGCCGCCCTCGCCCGCCAGGCCGGAACCCTGGCCACCCTCGACGAGGCCCGCACGCTGCGCACCGAGATCCACGAGGCAGGCATCACCGCCGCCCAGGCCGCCCTCGAACTCGCGCTCGTCTTCCACCACGCCGTCACCGGCGAGCAAGACAAGGCCCGGGCCGCCATCACCCGCCTCACCGAACTGACCCGGACCGGCGACTACCGCTACTGCGTCGACGCCGCCCACCACATGGCCGACCTGCGCATGCCCGAACCCTCGGCGGTGTCCTGGCTCGACGGCCCCGACACCGTCCGTGCCCGCTGGCGTGACCTGGTCCAGGCCCGGCGCGACCAGCTCCGCGCACAGCAGTAAGAACGCGGTCCCTCTCGCTCCGACGTGGGAGACGAACAGCTCAGACGCTGTCAGACCTGTTGGGACCAATAGGTCTTACGAAAACGGTGAAGGGCCGGACCCCGATGGGTCCTGCCCTTCACCGTCTGCTGCTGCGGGGTGTCAGCCGAGGCGGCCGACGTGGATGACCACGATGGTGACGGTGGCCTCGGTGATCTCGTACATGACCCGGTAGCGCCCGACGTGCATCCGGCGCAGGTCCGGGGAGCCGTACGGGGTGCTGCCCTCGGGCCGGGGCTGGTCGGCGAGCAGGTCGACGGCGTCCATGAGCTGGCGCAGCCCGTCGGCGTCGTCCTTGAGGAACCGGGCGGCCGCATCGATGGCGGGCTCGTCCCAGACGATCTCGTAGGTCACCCGCGCTCCAGGCCGAGACGGGCACGGACGTCATCGTGGGGCGTGGCCGCCGTGGTCCCGGCGGACTGGCGCTCGCGATACCTGGCCAGGGCCAGGGCGTCTTCGAGGTCGGCCAGTTCCTGGGGGTTGATGAGCACGGCCGCAGGCTGGCCGTGGTCGGTGATCGTGATGCGTTCGCGGGCGTGGGACGTGCGGCGGACCAGTGATCCGAACTTCGCCCGAGCCTCGGTGATCGGCAGAGTGTCACTCATGCGCAGAAGTGTACACTTCACGCGCCTTTGGTGGGGGCTTCTGGGAGCAGGGCAAAGGTCGGCTCTCCCCGCACCCGGCCAGCCGCCCCACGGTGCGCCCGGCCGGCGGGTCGCCCAGGGTGGACGCATGACAGAGCACCGGCTGGTCGTCTACCCGCCCGACGAGCGCGGCTGGCCGAAGGTCCGCTACGACGGGGCCGTTCTCGGAACGGCCTATCGGGTCTCCGACATTGTCGAGTTCCTTCGCGAGGCGGGGATGGACGACCCCGAGTCCTTCGACCTCACCGACCCCGCGCTGGTGGACTGGCGGGAGATCGGCCCGGAGAGCTGGGCCGAGTAGCCCCCGTGACCGCCTGTTCCCCAAGGGAACGAGTGCGAGGACACGGGGGTGGCCGTCGCACGTGGACGGCCGTACGGTCCGGATATGAACGACAGCGGCCGGGAGCCCGGCCCGCGCTGCCTGTGGTGCGGCCAACCGCTGGGCGATGGCCCTTCCCGTCGACGGTACTGCGCGCGGCCGCGCCTGTGCCGGGACCAGGCGTACCGGGACCGCCGCCGGGCGAAGCAGGCCCAGCCGGCCCGCGGCGCCCTCGCCCGCGCCGGGCACAGCCTCGACGTCCACCTGCAGAACGTCCGCGAGGTCCTGCTCCAGGCCGTGCTGCAGGGGGACGCCTGGCCCGGGGTGTTCGCCCTCGCGGCCGCGGGTGTCGAGTCCCGGGCGGCCGACCTGGTGCGCGTGCGTCCTGGAGGAGCGTGCTGCCGGCACTTCGTGGGAGCGGATCGGCGAGCCGTTCGGCATCAGTGCGGACGCGGCCCGCAAGCGCTGGGGCCAGTGGGTACTCGCCCCGGACTCTGATGACGAGGAGCCGCTCAGCGGTGGTTAGACCCGTTGGGGTCAATGGGTCCATCCCGGCGGTGGGTCACATCTCCCGCCGGGCGCGAGCCAGATCTTGACTCCACGGCAGGTGCGACGTGTCACGGTGGCGGACGAACATCCGCTCGCTGTCGTCGCTGCCGATCTGGACCACCGGGCCCAGGTGGTCCATCTGGACCTTTCCGCCGACGTCGAGCACCTCGAAGCCGTGCCCGCGATAGAACGCCTCCAGGTGCGGCGAGCCGACATCGAAGGAGCCTTCCAGGGCCACGAAGCCGAGCTGGTCGTAGACCTGCATGGTGCGCCGCAGCAGGGCACTGCCCCAGCCCTGACCCCGGACATCCTCGTCGACGGCCAGCCCCCGCACCTTGCCGACGGTCACCGCGAGCATCATGGCCATCACGTCCGGATAGCCCATGCTCCGCATGCTCATGATGGTCGTCGCGGGAGGTATCACCTCGCACACCCCGATGATCTGATCGGAGGCGTCTTCGGCGACCAGGACCAGCGAGCACGGCACCAGCTGCTGGACGAGGTCCTGCCCCTTGAGCGAGTCGAGGAAGTGCTCGTGGAAGCCTTCGATGTGGGTGGCCAGCCCGTCCAGCAGGACGGTGCCCAGCGTGTTGTTGTCGATCGCGGTGGTCGCCGAGCGATCCAGTTGGACGCCGGCCGCGGGCAGCAGTTCGTTGGCCCGGGCCCACTCTCCGGGGCGGATCTGCCGGATGGTTCCGGCCTGCTCGGGCCAGCCGTCGATGACTCGCTGGGCGGGGATGTGCCGGGTGCGGGGCTGGGTGCGCTTCTTGATCCTCTTCATCCGGCCACGCTAATCGCGGACGGCCCCGCGCAGGAGCACTCCGCCGGAAGCCGGAAGATGAAGAGGATGTGGACCTGACCGAGTGCGGGCCCAACCCGCGGCCGGCAGATACGAAAGCGGCCGGCGCCCACTTCCGCCGAGGCGGGTGGCAAGGGCGCCGGCCAACCGAAAACACACTCCGCGGGAGACCCGAGAGATGTATCTCGCTTCCGAGTCTATCCGTACGACGCGCCGTTGAGGACCCGATCCACTTGCCAACGGTGATGTAAGGTGGGTAATGTTTTTTTGTGGCGGGTCGTGGCAGCTCGCCGACACCGAACACACCAACCTCCTGGAGGCTCCATGTCCCTCTCCATCACGCACCCGCACCCTGCCGGCAGCCCGACCCAGGCCGCGGCCGAAGCCTCCGCCTGGCCGGCCACCGCCGAGGCCGCCGAGGCCCAACTCGTCCGGCTCGCCGAGCTCCTGGCGGAGGCCGGCGTCACCGTCATCTCCGCCGCGGGCGTCATCTCGATCCCCGAGCTCGCCTGCGGCCCGGGCGACACCGCCGGCATCCGGGTGCGCACCACCAGCCGCCCGCCCCACGCCCTGTACGTCGTCGCCGGCGGCAACCTCACCCCGCACACCAGCGCCGACGCTGCCTTCGCCCGCCTCCACCCGCTCATCGAGGCGGCCGCCCGCCCCTGCGACGGATGCGGCGCCGAAGCCAGCGCGCCGTGCAACCCGAACTGCCTGCCCGACCCCACGAACGACTGACACCCCCGCCGGCGGGGCGCCACAAGCGCCCCGCCCCGTGATGAAGGAGAAGAACATGATCCGCGCCGGACGCCTGCAGTACGTCCAGACCATGTCCGACCTGGCCGACGCCCTCGGCAAGAAGCTCACCACGCTCCGAAACCAGAAGCCCTACGCGGCGGAAGACCACCCGGCGCCGATCAGCTCGCCCGACGCCCGCAACCAGCTCTGGGACGCGGAGCAGACCAAGGCCTACTACGCCGGCGAGCCGATCCCGGAGCTGCCCCAGGTCGACGACGACGAGGATCTCCTGGACCGCCACGAGGCCGCCCAGGAGCTCGGCATCGAACCCGTCACCTGGAACACCTACAAGAGGGACCCGGAGCTGGTCGCCGGCATGGTCCTCGTGCCCGCGGGCCCCAAGGGCACCGAGCACTGGCCCCGCCGCCTGGTCCTCGCATACAAGGACAGCCGGCCCGGCCGCGGCGCCGGCGGCGGCCGCCGCGAGGGCAGCGGCGACATGATCCCCCGCGACCAGATTCTGCCGCGGATCGCCGAGCTCTTGGACGCCGACCCCGCCGTCACCGTCGAGACCGTCTCCGACACCCTTGGCATCACCAAGTTCCCCACCGCACAGTCCGGCCTGGCCACCCTCCGCGGCCGCAGGATCGCCGACCTCGTCGAGCAGCATCGCGGCCTCGACCTGAAGGATGCCGCCCTTCAGCTGGGCTACCCCGCCATCACCCACCGCGCCGCCGTCGCGTTCGCCGAGCGCGAGCTCCGCGCCCGCGGTGCCCAGCCCTACCTGCAGCACACCGCCGACGTCCTGGCCGCGGCCGGCATCGCCCAGCAGGCTCAGGTCGAGATGCGCCAGCTCGACGGAGGCGCCGTGGCCGCCGCGGTGATGCTCGACACCGACCAGCCGGCCGCCGCTGCAGTGTGGGACTCCCGCTACGGGTGGCGGACCTCGACCAGCCGCCGGCACCCCATCGGCAAGGACACCGACAGCGCGCCCGAGGGCGAGGGGATCCGCTACCTGGGCAGCGGGCTCCGGCCCGAGCCCGAAGAGCTCCTCGCTGCGCTGCGCGACGGGCGCAAGGGCACCAAGCGCCCCCACCCCGCCCCCTGAGCCCTGGAGACCAGAACCGCAGGCGCTCCTCCTCATCCCGGACCGTCGAGTCAGAGGGAGAACGCAGACATGGACAAGCCGTCGGGCTTCAGCTTGTTTGTCCACCAGGGTCTTCAAGGCTTGCCGATGGCCTTGAGAGGCTCGGGGCGTTGGACGGTCTTGTCGACGTCGTACCGGAAGATAAGGAACAAGCTCAAGCCGTACGGATGAAGATGGTGTGGGACGGAGTTCGACTATGCGTGTCAGGTATCTGGGCGAAGCGCCGCTTGGATATGACTCACGATGTGGCTGTCGAAGCTCAGCATGTCAAGGATCTCAGGAATGCATACGCCAGGGCCCTTGATGAAGGAGATACGCGCTTCAAGTATGACTGGCTGTCGATGAAGATCCTTGTGGCGATTGTCGTCTCATCTGCTGCTGAGGCCGAGTCGTGGATCGGGACCCGCCTGCCCGACGGTGAGGCACTCAGCAAGGAGTTGCAGGGCCTGCTGGAGAGGCTTCACCAGCACGATGTCGTCGGCAACACACTCCAGGCCTGCCGGAAGTGGGCATCTGACCAAATTATCAAACTCTTCGCGGCTGCGTTCTTTGGTGCTACTTGGCCGACCTGGGCCGCAGCAGCCGGAGCAGCCTTTACGGCATGGGGGACTACGGCAGCCGCGGCGGGAGAGGCGTTTGGTGCGATCTTCGTCCCGATCGTGCTTGGAGTCCTTTCATTTGGAGCCATGGCCGCTCACGCGCTCAGAGCATCGGCGGCGGCAGCTGAGAAGGTGGGGCAAGCCGCAGGGAAGATGACAAGTTTCCTGTTTGCGCGAGCCGGAGCCGTTGGGGTGGCTCCGGAGGAGGTTGTCGAGCGCAATATCCGCGCAGCCTTGACAGAGCTGGGCGCTCAGCACGGGACGGCCCCCGGCCACCTCTCTCGCCCGGCTCCTATTGTCCGCCACCTCCGCCTCGCGGCGTACGCCGGCGTCTGGGCTGCGCTGGGCGTGTTTGCTATCAGTGTTGCGTTCTTCGTCATGGGCCTTGCAGATGCGTGGAACGACTTCACCTGCACCCCAGGGAACAAGTTCTCGTTCCTGTGCACGGACCCGGGAGGGCACCGGCCGACCCCGACGGACCCGATTCTCCCGCCGCCGATTAACCCGTGGGACCCGCTTTACCCGCAGAACTAGATCCATCATGCGGTCTGAGACGGCTCATGCACCGCGACAAGCAGGCATGCGTCACCATCCACGACTGAGCATGCGCCTTGACCTACCAGGGTCTCAACTCATCGCGGGGCGCCCATCCGCGGGCAAGAATCCGTTCCCGGACGGCGCTGACACCGCCATCTGGACGGGGCGGCTGCGCCGCACAGTGCTGGAGATCGAGATGCGCGAGCAGGACCCCGAGCCGGTCGCCCGCGCGCGGTACGTGCTCGCGGACCCGCAGCTGCTGCGCCGCTGGCACGCCGACAGCCCGGGCCTCCTCCAGCTCCTGGAGATCGTGGAGAGCCGCGGGCCCGCGGTCGACGTGGTGCTGAGCCAGCCCCTCGGCGCCTGCTGAAGACCTGCGGACCGCAGTGGCGGCCGCGCCCGCGCGCCCCCACAGCGAACAGCGTCAAGACCGTGATGCCGCAGTTCTCCGCACGCGGAAGGCTGCGTCATTGGGGCAGATAACCTCAACACGACGGGTCCCGACCTGGAGGGGGATGGCAGATGAGCCGGAGCTGGGAGCGAGCAATCGCCGAGCTGCGTGCACAGGGCCTTGCGGCCCGTGCCTCAGCCGACCGAGTCAACGAGACCGCGGCCGATCTACGGCAGCGGACCATTGCGGTCGCGGTCCACTACGCGGCCGAGACCGACTACCTGCGCAGCGCCCTCGCACTGTTGCGCGCGCACCTCGCCGACGGGCGGCCTCCGCAGCGCCTGCCCGCCGCCCGGGTATGGCCCGGACCCATCCGCGACCTGTGGATGAACCAGGTCCTGGCGCGGACCGGCGGCCTGTGGCAGGCAGTCCCGGGGGCCGCGGTGGTCGACCAGATGCGCAGCGGCCCGGCCTCGCCGTTGCTGGACGCGGTGATCGAGCAGGCCGAGGCGCTCCAAGCCAGCCTCCACGGCCACCGCCGGCACCCGCGGATGTACGAGAAGTACTTTCCCGAGCGCGACGGCGGCGTGCGCGCGGACGGGGGCGGACGGCCGGCTCCCACCGTGCCCGGATTCCCCGACCCCGGGCATCCGGTGAACCTGACCTTCGCCGGCGGAACCGGGCTGCGCATCCAGCCGGCCCGCGCCGATGAGGCCAGCCGGCTCAAGGACGACGAGTTCGCGGTGCACCACCGCGCCCTCGCCTTCGGCGACGCGGTCCTGGACCTGCTCGTCGAGGCCCGCCTCGACGGCACCCGCCCGCAGGCGGGACGACTGCGCGGCGCGGGACAGTGGGTCGGCCGGGAGGAGGAACTCGTACCGGCCCGTGCGGCGTGGCCGGCCAAGCTCAACGGCTTCCAGGCGGTGACCCTGGCCGGGCTGGGCCTGCTGGTGCTGGCCTGCACCGCACTTCCGCTGACCTTCGGCAAGGAGGCCGACCTCTTCTCCCACTACACCCTGCTGTTCGCGGCATCCGGGACCCTCGCGCTCGCGGGCACGGCGATCGTCCACAGGACCGGGCCCAGGCTCATCCAGGCACCCGGCCTCAGGGCCGCGGCACCCGGCATCGCCTCCGGGCTCCTTGCGCTCGCGGTGTGGCAGGGGCAGGGCCCAGTGGCCGACCACTTCTTCGCCGGCCCCTACGAGCGCTACGAACGCGAACTCGCCCACGGGTGCCTGGCCGCCAGCCCCTACCGCAACGACGCCGTACAGACCCGCGTCGACCACGGCGTACTCCTCGTTACCCCCACCAGCCAAGGAACGACCCTGCGCCTGGGGCCCGCTGAAAACGGCAGCACGCACCCGCTCCGGCCGGTGGATGCCGCGACGCGGAAGGTACTCGACGACTTCAGGTGCTGACCGTCCGCTCGGTGCGGGTCCTGCACGGTGTAGGGAGCATCTGAGTGCCAGCATGCCGACCAGCGGGTACGCCGATTTCAGCAACTCTCAGCACCCACGCTCGCGGGATGGTTCAGCACTCCCGAGGGGCACGCGCACCCTGCGATCATCAGCCCATGAACGAGCACTCCTAGCCCGACGATGGCCCCCAGACCGCCGCCCGGGTCCGGTCAGCGTGGGACCGGACGGTCGCCGACCTGCCTGTCGGAAATCCCCGTCACTGGTGAAGTGATCGGCCGCCAACCCTTTGGGGTATCCATCTGCCTCGACGGCCACCTGGATGCGATCGGCTTGGCCGAGATCACCACTATGCCCAGATGCGGAACCCTCCCGCTCGTGGGCGAGTAGGTGTCCGGTGAGGTTGTCTGGCACGCCGACTACAACCACCAGGTCAGGGCCTCCCCGCTCACAGCACGAAGCAGCCGCTGGCCAAGCCTCAGGGCAGGGAATGCTTCGCACTGCCAGGTACCGGCTCACTAGAAGAGGTTCTTGGGCCCGCTCCTACGGATGGACTGATCGTTGAGGAAGGGTTTGATCCGGGCGGCTTCTTTTCATCCACATGGATATCACCCTTGAAGAAAAGGGCCAAAGCTCCTACCCAAAGGCTGATCAGAAAGGCCAAGATGGCTCCCCTCGCACGCCCAGTAAATTTAGCGCTGAGATGGGATGATTCTCGAACGAGGAGGAGTGAGGCCGCAAACGTGCTTGGAGTTAGTAGCAATGCGAGCTGCTGTGCGGCCAGTCTTCTATCGGAGAGCCAGACGATTCCAGTTACGACTAGGGTCGCCATAATTGTGGCAAGTACTAGCAAATGAATACAGCCAGTTGGTCGCGCCATGCGGAGAGGTGTTTTAATCCACAAGCGATCATCACGCTCTCGCTTCGAACTGTAGACAGCAAAGACTTCTTGCGTCTTGTGAATATGATCAGGCGCCACCTCCAGGGGCCTGTTCAGTTCGTTGCGAGCTTCGCATTTTTTCTCTGACAGCTCCACGTTCATATCGGATACCTTGATGTTGACGTGGTTTGTCAACGCATCGTTGAAACGGGCATGCGTCCAAGCGATTGGCTTGATCCAGCCCTTTATCTTTCCGAAGGTACTATCTTCAGGGTTTTCGAATTGAATGTGGCGTTTTGTTGAAACGCTAACAAGAAACGGTCGATCTAGGGGTACATAGCAGCGCGTGAAGGCCTCCCAATGCCGTCCGTATTCTCCATAGAGTTTCAGCAGGGGCTCGCGTACATCGCCCGGCTCATCCCGCAGCCTGTCGAGCAGGAGCCAAAGACTCTGCAAGAGGGCCTTCAGCTCTTCATCGTTTAAGGTGTTCTGATTTTTGATTACGCGCAGCTGATTGAGGTACGGAAGCGCAATCAATGGGTTTTGTGCAGCACTTCCTTCATGAGGAAGAACTCGCCCTTGAATTACATGCCTTGTGATTTTGTGGCCTACGGCCCTGGCGACAGCTTCCACATGAGGGGTGATGCCGCCCTGCTCGTGGATGTAAACTTCGACACCTTTACCCTCCGGTGGACGCGTTGCACCGAAAATGGCGGCTAGCAGCCCTTCCAGGGGTTTATCGACACTCAATTTCGCGTTTGTTGCGGCGTTGACGCGATGAGTGAAATAGCGAGCCTGTAGGCTCGCCCCTTCTGCCCGCGAAAGTCGAGAAACTTCCTCACCGTTCACCTTACTTTCAAAATCAACGACTGGCCGTTTTGTCATTTGCGAGAGCGGGAGGACGATCCTTACCTCTCCATTTCTGTCTCTGTACGTCGCAGGCGCTTCGTCAAGGAGGTTAGTTAGCCGTTCGTTCACATTCAGCAACGGCTTTGCATGGAGAGTGCGGGTCCGTACGGACCATCGATGGCTGGATAGCTCGATCCGCTCAACTGACCGGAGTCGCCACATTTCGGGGTGCTCTAGAAGCGCGAAGGCCAGACTGTCTTCCCATCGCTCTGCGGACACGTAGCCTCCTGTGCGATTTGTGATTAGTCATGGTCTCATGCGTTTGATTTCCAACCCTTAGAGGGACGCGCGTCCGAGAGGAGGAATCTGGAGATAAATTAGCTTATTGAGACAATCGCATCGTGTGGAAGAATGGCGATTCTTCGAACTTCATGTCACTGCTGACGGATCTCGCCGATGCGACGGGGCTGACAGCTGCCTACTCCGATGCGCTGCGGCCCTTGCGGCCACGCGGGACCGGGCTTGACCCAGGCCGGGTCCCGATCTGGCCATGATGCGACGGCGGCGAAACCATCACGGATCTGGCTGTCCTGCGCGACCAGGTGACGTATTCGGCCCGGTAACGTCCACGTCCACGGCCTGGCCTGCTCGCGGCCACCGACGAGGTGTTGTGGTCCTGCTGCGCACGGCCCGCGCCCAGCAGGCGAGGTGGCCTGGCTGCAAGCCACCGACAACGGTGAGGGCCCGCGGCGAGGGCCGGCGGCCGTGCTCTGCCTGGCCTGCTCCTGGACATCGACGCCACGCTGGTGGCCTGCCACTCGGAGAAGGAAGGGGCGTACCCATGCGAGGGTTGCGTTCGATCCATCAGGTTGCGTGGCAACGGTCCATCAAGGTTTCAGACTGCTGAACTACCCGCGATTGCTGATGTACTGCTGAGATCTGAGCTCGATTGCTGAACTAGATCAGACTCCTACACACGGACCTCCTGGCACCCGCACCGAGGACGTCAGCCGGCCTGCCGGTAGCTGGCCGCCGGCCCCACCGTGCCAGAACCGAAACGGGCGTTGAGCAGGTCGATCGCCTTCTCCGCCCGCAGCCGCCGGTCGCGGCCCTGGTCGAAGGAGAGCTGCTCGGCGACGGCGGCCGCGTCGACCAGCTGCTCGCAGCGCAGCGCGATGCCGCGCACCCGCGCCCGCTGGAAGCCCAGCGCCCGGTACATCTCGTACGCGGTGTCGCGGAGGTCCTCGGTGTGCGCGCTCGGGCCGCCGGCGAGCTGGCGGCTTCGGTGGACCTGGGAGCGGTCGGCCAGGGTGACGGTCATCGTGATCGTCCTCGCGGCTTGGCGCCGGGTCCGCAGCCGGTTGCCGAGCTCGACCGCCAGCGACAGCAGCGCGGCATGGACCGCCTCGGGGGAGAGTGTGTCGAGGGTGAACCGGCGCTGCGCGGCCGTGCTGTGCGGGAGCTCCGTCGGGACCACCACACGGCGGTCGATGCCGCGGGCCACCTCGCGCAGCTGCCGGCCCGCCCGGCCGCCGAGGACCCGCTGCACGGTCGCCTCCGGCAGCTGCGCCAGCAGACCGATCGTGTGGACCCCGAACTGGACCAGGCGCTGCTCCTGGGTAGGCCCGATGCCGTAGAGCTCCCCGACCGGCCGGTGGTGCAGGAATGCGGCCACCTGCTCAGGTGCGGCCCCGACGGCGACCAGGCCGCAGCGCGCGGCATCGCGGGAGGCCATCGCGGCCACCGACCACGTCGGGCCGACGCCGATCACCACCGGCAGCCCGTAGAGCGCCATCGCCCGAGCCCTGATCATCAGCCCGAGCTCGGCCGGGTCCCGGTCGAAGAACCGGACGCTGCCCGACACGTCCGCCACGAGCACCGACGGCGGGACCGCCTGGACCACCGGGGTCACGTCCGCCACCAAGCCGAGGAGCAGCCGGTAGAAAACCGGGTCCACGTCCACGGGGCAGCGCAGATGCAGGATCGGGGATCCGGCGCCCGCCGGTTCCCTCTGCTCGTCGTCCACGGCGACACCTCCCACAGCCACCGTATCGAAAGTTTATTCGAACAAGCACGCCGGGAAGCGGAACGGGAGATTCGAACAGAGATACGATATTGAGGTGATCTACAGAACCCTGCCCCGCCCGTGCCATCCCGGACACATCCAGGGCCGCACGGAGCCGCCGGCTAGGGAAGCCGGCACCCCCGCGGACGACCTCCAGCGCCATAAGGAGGCGTAGGCGATGCCCACCGGACGCGACCTCGACTGGCTCCTGCCGCCCGACGTCGAGCGACTGCGGACGCTGGAGCGCTGGTGCCTGGTACTGCTGGAGCTGATCCGCGGCCGTATCGCCGAGATCGAACGCCAGGACCGCGTCACCGAAGCGGCCCGCAACGGGCCGGCCGTCACCCCGCTCAACGAATGGAAGCTGGAGCACCCCATCGGCAGAGGAGGGCGCATGCTCGTCCATACCGCCGACTGCCGCCTCGCCTCAGGCCGGACGCGGCCCGCAACCCGCGAGCAGGCACTCGACGCCCTCCGCCAGCCCCAGGTCGAAACCTGCTCGATCTGCCCCGCCCCCCGGGAACTCGGCATCACCGAGCCCTGAGCCCGTATCTCCTGTTCCGCCGACGGCTGAGTGAGGCGCGACTACGATCACTGCGTCGAAGAGCGGAATGTACGCGTCGGCATCCGGCGCCGAGGGGGTCAGCGTGGACGACAATAAGCAGCCAGTCCGATTTCGGCAGCGCACGAAGCAGGTGACAGCACCGCCGACACCGGAGGCATTGTTCGGCGTCCTCCCGCGCACGAGCAACGGCCACGGCGCGCTGTGGTCCCACCAGGCCGACATGCTGCGCGCCTACGCCTCGCCGGAACTCGTGAACAAGCCGGACGTCGCCCTGGAGCTCCCGACCGGCTCGGGCAAGACGCTGGTCGGACTGCTCCTCGCGGACTGGAGGCGGCGCCACTTCAAGCACCGTTCGGTGTACGCCTGTCCGACCAAGCAGCTCGCTCACCAGGTCTGGACAGCCGCCCGGGCCCAGGGAGTACCCGCCGCCCTGTTCGTCAACAAGCGCCGCGACTTCTCCGACCAGGACCTCGCCCGCTACGAAGGCGCCGATGCCGTGGCGATCACGGTCTACAGCCACGTGTTCAACACCAACTCGGCCTTCCCGGATGCGCAGAGCCTCCTGTTCGACGACGCGCACGCCGCAGAGAACTACGTCGCAGAGGCCTGGGCGGTGGACATTCCCGCCTCGGACGGCCAGTTCACCTCGCTGTTGGACGTCTTCGGTGACGACCTCGACCCCCACCTGCTGGCCCGCCTGGCCGACCCCTACAGCGGTACGGAAGTGCGGCTTGTGCCGGCGACCATGGTGGCCAAGCATGCCCCCGACCTGGACAAGGTCCTGTCGACCCTGTCCGGCAATGCTTCGTACCGGTTCAAGATGATCCGCCCGCACCTGCGCGCCTGCCTCTTCTACGTCAGCCCGCAGCGCTGGTACATCCGGCCGATGATCTCCCCGACGTTCACCCACGGCCCATTCACCAGCCCCCAGCAGCGGATCTACCTGTCTGCGACGCTCGGTGAAGGGGGCGAACTGGAGCGCGCCTTCGGCCGACTGAAGATCAGCCGGATTCCGGCGCCACCGGAGTGGGAGAACATCGGCAGTGGCCGCCGCTTCTTCGTCTTCCCCGACCTGGCCGAGTCGAACGAGGACCCGTACGGCCCCGCCGGTCTGCACGCCGCAGAGCCCAACGAGCTGGTCCCGCCCGACC
>NZ_JARAYQ010000115.1:0-25240 GCF_033794505.1 Streptomyces sp. MB09-01
GGGGGACGGTCCGCGGGTGGCCGTGGTGGGGGGTGGCATCGGCGGTCTGTCAGCGGCGACCGTGCTCGCCGAGCGCGGTGTGCGCGTCACCCTGTACGAGCGGGACGCGCAGCTCGGCGGCCGGCTGGCGGGGTGGCGAACGCGGCTGGCGGACGGCTCGGAGGTGACGATGAGCCGTGGCTTCCACGCCTTCTTTCGGCAGTACTACAACCTGCGGGCGCTGCTGCGCCGTACCGATCCGGGGCTGAACGGTCTGACGGGGCTGGCGGACTATCCACTGCGCCATCGCAGCGGCGGGCAGGACAGCTTCGCCCGCGTACCGCGCACGCCGCCGCTCAGCGCCGTCGGTTTCGTCGCGCAGAGCCCGTCCTTCGGCTGGCGGGATCTGGGGCGGATGAATCCGCGGGCCGCCCTGCCTCTTCTGGACGTCGGCGTTCCGGGGGTGTACGAGGCTCTGGACGGGGTGAGCGCCACCGAGTTCCTGGCCGGGATCCGCTTCCCGGAGGCGGCGCACCACCTGGCGTTCGAGGTGTTCTCGCGGAGCTTCTTCGCCGATCCGGCGACCTTGTCGGCGGCGGAACTGGTGCTGATGTTCCACATCTACTTCCTCGGCTCCAGCGAGGGGCTCCTCTTCGACGTGCCGCGCGAACCGTTCCCGCAAGCCCTGTGGGACCCGCTGGCCAGGCATCTGGGCGGCCTCGGCGTGGAAATCCGTACGGGCACGGCGGTGCGGGAGGTCCGCCCCGTCGGCGAGGACCGGGTGGAGGTCGTCGCGGGAGCGGCGGTCGAGCGGTACGAGGGAGTGGTGCTGGCCCTGGACACCGGAGGGCTGCGGGGGGTGGTGAGCGCCTCGCCGGAGTTGGTGGACCCGGCGTGGCGGGCCCGGATCGCCGGGCTGCGGACGGCGCCGGCGTTCCTGGTGTCGCGGCTGTGGCTGTCGCGCGCGGTGGCCGGAGACCGGCACGGCTTCCTCGGCACCAGCGGCTTCGGCGGCCTCGACAACGTGAGCGTCCTGGACCGGTGGGAGGGGGAGGCGCACCGTTGGGCGTTGCGGACCGGCGGTTCGGTGGTGGAACTGCACGCGTACGCCGTTGATCCGGCGGAGCCGCGCCCGGAGGTGGAGGAGCGGCTGGCGCGCCGACTGCGTGAGGTGTACCCGGAGACGGCGCGCGCCGAGGTCGTCGACTTCCGGCACGAGTGGCGCGAGGACTGCCCCCTGTTCACGGTCGGCGGCTACCAGGACCGACCGGGGGTGCGCACGGGTGACGCCCGTGTCGTGGTCGCCGGTGACCTGGTGCGTACGGGTCTGCCGGTCGCACTGATGGAACGGGCGGCCACCAGCGGGTTCCTGGCCGCGAACGCCCTGCTGGAGCGGTGGGGTGTACGGGGCGAGACGCTGTGGACGGTGCCGGAGCGGGGCCGTTCCGCAGCGGGCCGGCTGCTGGCGGGTCTCGGGCGGTCGCCGGCCCCCGCGCGATGACCGGCGCGGCACGGCACGCGCAAGGGCAGGGACGGGGAGGGGTACCGATTGCCTCAGCCGGGGAAGCGTCCGGTGCTGCGCAGATCCCAGCGGCGCTCCGCGTAGGCGAAGTCGTCCCGCCACAGGCGGCCCGCCGCGCGCCGCACGAGGGGGCGCAACAGGGGAGCCGCGGTGCGGGCGAGCGCGAAGCCGGCCCGGGGGGAGACGGCGATGACCGCTTCGGTGACGAGGGTGCGGGGCCGGCCGTCGCGGCCGGTCCCCAACGGGGTGGCGTGGGTCTCGACGACGGAGCCCCGGCCTTCGCCCTCGGCGATGCGCATGACGACGGTGCGGGGCCCGGGGGCGGTGAACTCGGCCGTCACCGGCACGACCACGCGCCGAGCCACCCTGAAGGAGACGCACACGGTGAGGACGTCGCTCTCGGCGCCGTCGTCGAGGACGGTGAGATCCACGAAGGAGTACGGGTGGAACCATGCGCCGTGCCAGGGGTCGAGGCGGTTGGCGACGATGTCCTCGGGCTCGCAGACGCCGGTACCGGTGTAGACGGCGGTCAAGGAGCCGGCGGCGGACGGACGGGGTGGCACGGCGGGGGTGTCGAGGGGTTCCTCGCCCCCGTGTCCGTCCAGGCGTACCCAGGCGAGGACGCCGTCGTCGTGGGCGGGGTACGGATTCCAGCCGGCGAAGGGGGCACCGTGGAGGGCGAGTCCGTGCCAGGGGCAGACCAGGGTGCCGCAGCGGACCGGGGC
This sequence comes from Streptomyces sp. MB09-01, assembly GCF_033794505.1. Lineage (NCBI taxonomy): Bacteria > Bacillati > Actinomycetota > Actinomycetes > Kitasatosporales > Streptomycetaceae > Streptomyces > Streptomyces sp. MB09-01. The sequence continues at coordinate 2,227 of NZ_JARAYQ010000115.1, forward strand.
CTGGGCCAGCGGGGCGCCCAGGTGAGGGCAGGCGCCGGGGCCTGCGACGAGGGCGCCGTCGGGGCCGCGCCAGGCCACGATCTCCGTGCCACCGACGGTGCGCCCGAAGCCGGCGTCCGGGCGGACGGCGGCGCTCGGGCCCAGGACGTACCAGTTGCCGGCGGGCCGGGCCTGCGCCCGCTTGAGGGCGGCGTCGATGAGCCGGGGCGATGCGTCCCGCCAGGTCGGTTCCTGCCGGTGCCAGGCCACCGGGTCGCGGCGCAGGCTGACCGGGATGCGACGGCGGCGGGAGGCTCTGGGGCTCATCGCAACGGCTCCTCGAGTACGGGGGCGGCGGGGGCCGCCAGGCGGGCTGCCGCGATCTTCGCCAGGCCGGCCGCCGCGACGGCCGCCCGCCGGGCGAGCGAGACCGAGGAGCGGCGGTGGACGCTCGCATACCCGTCGCGGGCGACGGCGTCGAGGATCTCCCCGTACAGGACGAAGGCGGTGCGCACGCACGGCCGCGAAACGGGTTCGAGCATGTCCAGACCCGGTTCTGCCGCCGCGTAGAACCGCCGGGTGAGGGCGGCGGCGGAGCGCAGGGCGCTGGTGATGCGGGGATCGTGGCGACCGGTGCGTCTGCTCCAGCGCAGCAGGTCCCGGTCCACGCCCTCGGCGGCGAGGAGATCGGCGGGCAGATAGACGCGGTCGCGGTCGAGGTCCTCACCGACGTCGCGGATGAAGTTGGTGAGCTGGAACGCCTCGCCCAGCGCGGCGGCGTGCGGAGCGGCCTCGTCCCGGGATGTGGTGTGGCCCAGTACGGGGAGCATCTGGAGGCCGATGACGGCCGCGGAGCCGTGCATGTAGCCACGCAGCGCGTCCAGGGTGCCGTAGTCGGTGACGGTGAGGTCGCTGCGCATGGAGGTGAGGAAGTCGTCGAAGTGGCGGTGGGGGATGCGGTAGCGCTGCGCGGTGTGGGCCACGGCGGTGACGACGGGGTGGCGACCGGGGCTGCCCTCCATCGCCCGGCGGAGGTCGTGCGAGAGGGCCTGGAGCCGCCGGGCACGGTCGCCGGGCGCGGTGGGGGCGGCCAGGTCGTCGACGATGTCGTCGGCGAGCCGGGCGAAGCCGTAGAGGGCGTGCACAGCGGGGCGGCGGGAAGCGGGCAGCAGCCGGGTGGCGAGGAAGTACGTCTTGCCGTGTCGGGCGTTGAGGCGGCGGCAGCGCTCGTAGGCCGCACGGAGGGCGGGGTCGGTGATGGCGGCGGCGTCGAGTTCGCGTCGCGTCATGCCGGGCCGCCCTTCGTCGCCGCGGGAGGGGGTGAAGCGGTCCGGCGGCGGACGCCCAGGCCGGTGATGCGGGCTGCGGCGAGGCGGCCGGAGATCAGGACGGTCGGGACGCCGACGCCCGGGGTGGTACCGCACCCGGCGAGCACGGCGTTGGCAGCGCCGCGTACGAGGTTGCGGGGACGGAAGGGGCCGGTCTGGGGGAAGGTGTGGGCGACGGAGAAGGGGGTGCCGGCTGCGTGCCCCTGGGCTGCCCACTCGGCGGGGGTGACGAGGACTTCGGTGTCGATGGAGTCCTCGAAGCCGGTCAGGCCGCGGCGCTCCAGCTCGCGCACCAGGCTGTCCCGGTAGCGGGGTCCCAGGTCCTTCCAGGAGGCGGCCGAGGGGCCGACGGCGGTGTTGGGGCAGGGCGCGAGCACGTAGTGGGTGTGCTTTCCGGGCGGAGCGAGGCCCGGGTTGGTGGCGGTGGGCCGGGTGATGAGGAGCGAAGGATCGCTCATCAGGCGGCCGGTGCGGGTGAGTTCGCGGAAGGTCTGCTTCCAGGCGGCGCCGAAGGAGATCGTGTGGTGTGCCAGTTCGGGCCATGTGCGATCGGTGCCGGTGTGCAGGACGACGGCCGACGGGGAGTGGCGCAGGGCGAGCGGACGGCGCGGGCGGTCGCCGAGCAGCCGGTACGAGACGGGCAGGTCCGGGGTCAGGACGACCGCGTCGCAGGGGATGCGCTGCCGGTCGGTGACGACGGCGGTGATCCGCTCACCGGTGCGCTCCAGGCGCGTGACGGTCTGCCCGTTGAGGAGGGTGGCGCCCGCGTCGGCGGCTGCAGCGGACAGGGCGGTGGGTACGGCGTGCATGCCGCCCTCGGGGAAGTAGACCCCGGCGACGGTGTCCATGTAGGCGATGACGGCGTAGGCGGCGAGTGCGCGGGCCGGCGGGACGCCCGCGTAGAGGGCCTGGAAGGAGAAGACGCGCTGCAGCCGCTCGTCCGCGATGAATCGGCCGATCTTCGGCTGGAGTCGGCCGAAGCCGCCCAGTGCGGCGAGTCGGGCCAGGTCTGGGTGCAGCAGCGAGAGCGGCGAGTCGAAGTTGGCCTCGATGAAGCGGCCCATCTGCGCTCGGTAGAGGTCGTGCAGCCACTGGCGCAGACGCTGGTACCCGGCCGCGTCGCGGCCGCCGGCGAAGCGTTCGATTTCCGCCTCCATGGCCTGGGCGCCGGTGTGGACGTCGAGGCTGCTGCCGTCCGCGAACCGGGCGTGGTAGGCGGGGTGGAGGGGGTGCAGGGTCAGCCGGTCGGACATCTTCTGGCCGACGGCGTCGAAGGCCTCCTCCAGCAGGTGCGGCATGGTGAGCACGGTGGGGCCGGTGTCGAAGCGGTGGCCTCCGCGCTCGACGAGGCCGGCCCGGCCGCCGGGGAGGGGATCACGTTCGACCAGGGTGACGCGGCGGTTCGCCCCGAGGAGGTGGAGGGTGGCGGAGAGTCCCGCGAGTCCGGCGCCGACGACCACCACGTGGTCGGTGGGCCCGGTGATCGTCCTCATCTGGCGGCTCCGTCGGGGTCGGCCGGTGCGGTGGTGGCGGCGGCCGGCTGCGGTGGTGACGCGATGTGTCTGAGCAGGTCGGCGAGGTGGTGGGCGGCGGGGCCGTGCAGGTGCGCCGCGGCGAGGTGGCGCTCGGAGGCGCGGACCAGGCGCTCGATGCGCCGTTCGACCTGCGCCGGAGCTCCCGTCGACTGCAGGGCTTCGCGGACCGAGGACAGGGCGGGCCCGGAGAGGTCGGTGCTCCCCCTGCAGCTCTGGAGGAGGTCGATGACGGTGGTGGCGCCGGTGGCGCGGGCGCGGGAGTGGGTCAGGGCCAGCAGGTACGTCGCCTTGCCGGAGCGGATGTCGTCCCCCGAGGGCTTGCCGGTCACCTCGGGGTCGCCGAAGACGCCGAGGAGGTCGTCGCGCAGTTGGAAGGCGATGCCGGCGCAGCGGCCGGCGGCGGTCAGGGCGCCGGTGGTGGCGCCGTCGGCGCCCGCCAGCGCCGCGCCCAGGGCCAGGGGCCGTTCCACGGTGTAGCGGGCCGTCTTCAGGCAGACGGTACGGATGGCCCGGACGGCCGAACGGGAAGAGGTCGCCTGGCCGTGCAGGTCGAGGTACTGCCCGGCAACCATCTCCGTCCGCATGGCCCGCCAGATCCGCAGGACCTCCGCACGCACGGGCGGGTCGAGGTCGGCTCCGGCGATCAGATCGTCCGCCCAGCAGAGCGCCAGGTCTCCGGCGAGCACCGCGGCCGAGTGTGCGAACGGTGACGGTCCGGGTGCGTGCCGGGGCGTGGCCGCCGGGTACCGAAGCGCTATCTGCGCGTGGAAGGAGAGCCTGCCGCGGCGCACGGCCGACTGGTCCATGACGTCGTCGTGGATCAGGGCGCAGCTCTGGATGAGTTCCAGCGCGGCGGCGATACGCAGCGCCCCGGACACGTGGGGTTCGGACCCGCCGCAGGCCCGCATGGCCCACCAGAGGAACCGGGGCCGGATGCGCGAGCCGCTGCCGAGGACGAAGGAGACCAGCTGCTCCGCGACGTCGGTGGCGAAGATGACGTCGAGCGATCGGCTGTACTTGACGAACTCGGCGCAGGTGAGGTCCAGTTCGCGGTTGACGGCGGCGGTGACGTCGGCGTCGACCGCCGCTGCTGCGGTGTGCGGGGAGGTGTGCACGGCTTTCCGCTGTGGGGTCTTGAGGAGATGTCGGGGAGCCGACTCCGCGTGCATTCAGTCCTCCGTGTCGTGAGGTGGTGCCTGCGACCTGTTCGGCGTTCGCCGGGCGGACGGATGCGCTCGGAACGCGCGAGCCATGAGTCCCCCGCCCGGTGAGCGGCTCATACAGAACGGGTCAGCTGATCGCCCCGATGGATCGCGCATCCGGACGTTTGAAAGTGCTCGGACAGTGAAGAAGCTGAACTGATAACGGCTTCACAGGAGGGAGCAGGAAGGCATTATGGGCATCATTGCTTGGATCCTCATCGGGCTGCTCGCGGGCCTCATTGCCAAGGCGTTGATGCCGGGCAAGGACCCGGGCGGCCTCATCGTCACCATGCTCATCGGCATCGCGGGCGGCCTGCTCGGCGGCTGGCTCGGCAAGGTCATCTTCGGCGTCGACTCCATCGACGGCTTCTTCGATCTCTCCACATGGATCGCCGCCATCGTCGGCTCCCTCATCCTCCTTGTCCTCTACCGCCTCCTCACCCGCAATAGGCGCCGCCGCGCCTGACCCGGCGGGTTGATCAGCCCACCACCCGGAACGGCTCCCCCTCCTGCTCGAGGGCGGAGCCGTTCCTGGGCTCGGCACTCGGATCCCGCCCGCGGCCAGCGCTGCGGCAGTGGCTGAATTCTCCGGAGGCGGGATCCGGCTCTTCAGCAGTTCCGCCGCCTGCGGCGCATGAGGAGAAACACGAGGAGGGCGATCCCCGCCGAAATCAGGGGGGTCCACTTGGATCCCGCCGCGTGCGCCGCGCGAGCAGCCTTTTCACGGACCGCGTCGGGGGTTTTGTCAGCTGCGAGGTGCCCGGCTCGGGATGCGGCCTCACGGACTTGCTCTGCGGTGTGCGAGGCCGTGTGCAGGAGCGGCTCGGGTGTCTTGCTCTTCGCCAGCTCGGTCGTGTGGCCGGCCTTCTCACGGACCTGGGCCGTGGCCTGTTTGGCTTTGGCGATGGTCTGTTCCTTGACCGCGGCGGCCTTCTCCTTGGCCGTGGTCTTGCCGTCGGCTCCGGCCGACGGCTCTTCCGCCCGGCCGGGTTCGCTCTCTGGGCCCGCGGCCTCCGGCGGCTCTCCTGAAGGGGAAGGGGACTCGTTACCGTCGTGCTGGCTGGTCATCGGCGTGCTCTCCATCCCGGCCGTCACGGCCGCGGCTTCGTTGCTGGTGCGCTCAGGTACGTCGGCGAGCTGGCTCCGATCCTCGGAGTGAGCCACTGGTCGAAGGACCCCTGCTGTGATGATCGCGCGTCGGATGGTGGGATTCCCGGCGCCGAGCTGGTGCTCTACTCCACTCGGGCGCAGCAAAGACACGGTGAGCCCTGCAGCCCCGCCTGAGGCCGCCGAACGGGTGGCGTTGCTCCGTTCACCCGGCGGGAACGGCCGGGAGGGGGCCGGAAGGCTGGCCGCGCCTGCCGGGTACGGGTCTTTCAGGTTCGGGGCGGAAGGAGAGGACCCAGCGGGCCGAGATCGAGATTGAGGTCCTCCAGCGCGTAGCCGTGCTGGGCGCACAGGTCGGCCAGCCGGTCGTGGAGCGCCAGGAGCGTGGCTCCCAGCTCCTCTTCCTGTTCATCTGTGAGGTCTCCTGCGTCCACGCGGCGCAAGGCCTGGCGCTCGATGAGCTGACGCAGGAGTTCGACCAGGGTGAGGACGAGTTTGAGCAGGTCCTCCTCCACTGTGTCGCGGTCGGTGTACATGCGGTGAGCTGCGCGTGGGGGTGCGTCCTGCGGCGTGGGGGGCGCCTGAATGAGCCGGAAGGCATGCGCCATCGAGTCACCGACGTCCTTGAGGCCGGGATCGGGGTGCGGTGGCGGGGTGTGGTGCCGCGCGGGGGGCTCTTCACTCATTCCGGCCGCCCTCCCGGGCCGCCGTGGCTGGAGGCTTCTCGGAGCTGACGGACACGATGAGAGCGCGTAGCGAGATGCGGACGAGATCGATGTCGGCGATCGACAGAACGATGTCGCCGGTGAGGACCACGCCGCCGCTGAGCAGCCGGTCGAGGAGGTCCACCAGCGCCACTTGGCGCTCGGGCAGCGGTTCTCCGTGCTCCGCGAGAGTCATGAGCCGCGCTCCTCGCCGGTGGCCGAGTGCTGGCCCACGGCCGGCGGCATCGCGAAGGAGTAGGGCGCCCAGGGGCCGGTCACTTCGACACGAATGCCGTCGAAGACGCCGACGGCCTCTTCGACGGCGGCCCGGAACGGCTCCGCGTTCGCGTCGGGGACGAGGTAGGCGTCGTTGAGGACGTTCTCGGCGGGCCCGGTCAGGGCGCCGCGCTGGGTGGGGTGCCGTACGTGCTGCGAGGCATACCGGGAGGCGATGGCTCCGATGACCTCGGCGGCGTTTTGCGCTTGGCCGTACACGGCTTCCTGGGCGTTGTGCTGGGCCCTGCGACGTTGGAGATATGCCTTGCCCGGAGTGGTGGCAGCGCCGGGGCCGGTGGCGGGTCCGGTGTCCGCCGGGGCCGCGGCGGGCGCGAGGTAGATCTTCACGCCGAATTCGGTGTGGGCGATGAGCTGGGCGAGTCGTTCCGCGAATGCTTCGTATTGCTCGGCGAGAGCACGGCCGGCGCGGTCGTCGTCCTGGTACACGGTGGCCATGCGGAGGGGGAGGACCGTGGTGTGCGTGGAAAGGGCCTGTACGACGTCGTGATGGGTGCGGGCGACGTCCTCGAGCCACTCCAGGTCCTCGAAATGGTTCTTCAGCGCGCTTTCGTTGAAGTCGCGCAGTGGTACGTGGCTGGTGGCGAAGGCCAGGGGCGCCCGTGGGTCGCCGGCGACGGTACCGGGTGCGGTGACGAACAGGACCGGGGAGCCGTAGATCCCCCGGAGGCCCTCCAGTGCGTCGCGGAGGCCTGCCGAGAGGGGGACCGCGGCGTAGACGTAGGTGAGGGCGTCGTCGGATGTGGTCATGGCCGGCGCTCCCGTGGGGCTCCACCGTCCGCGTCTCTCTCGGGTTCCTCACCGGCGGTGCGTGGCGGAAACTCTTGACCGTCGAGGCGTTCGCGGCGCAGGGCCTCCAGCTCGGCGCGCAGTCTCCGGTTCTCCTGCTCGAGAGGGCTGCCGGTGTGACGCGAGGAGAGCGAGGGGTCGTGCTCCCACCAGTCGATGCCCATCTCTTTCGCCTTGTCCACGGATGCGACCAGGATTCGGAGTTTGATCGTCAACAGTTCGATGTCGAGAAGGTTGATGCGAATGTCCCCGGCGATGACGATGCCCTTGTCCAGCACCCTCTCCAGGATGTCGGCAAGGCTGGAGGTGCTCTGCCCGTACGGCACGGGGGCGGCGCGGGACGGGAAGGATCCGAGTCGGCCGGGTAGTGGCTCAGACACGATGACGGCCTCGCTTCCCCGTCAGGAAAATTGCTGGCGGAACTCTGCGATCTCTGTGAGCCGCTCGATCAGCTCGTCCTCTCGGCGGTCGAACGTGTCCTGGTCGATCTCGTCGTTCAGCAGGCGCCTCTCCAGGTCGGCGAGCTCGCGCCATACCGGGGCCGGGTCGTAGTACTCGTCTTCGGCCTTCTCCGCGACGCGCTGGGCGGCCCATATGACGGCCTGTACCGGCGCGGCGGGCAGGGTCAGCAAGCGTGTGAACAGTCCCATGGTCCGTGTCCTCCTTCCTCGGTTCCGAGGTCGCCGGGTCACTGAACGAAGCTGTACGGGGGCAGCGGGCCGGTGAGCCGGAAGTCGACTCCACCCTCGATCTGCCGAGCCAGGCTGGCCTCCGCCGCCAGGAAGTCCTCTGTGCGGTCTTCGGGCACCAGCAGCGACAGATTGAGGAAGTCAGGGCTGGAGGGCGGATGGATGACGTGCTCCAGGCCGTAGGGAATCAGCGCTTGAACGAGCCCCGCTGCCAGCGAATCCTGCCGTTCCTGCACTTCGCGGGCGACCAGTTCCCCGAGCGCGAAGGACAGCTGCGGGTCCTGCGCGCCGGCCCGGATCTGCTCGTTGAGTTCCCTTGCCTCGGGGGAATCCTGGAGGATCTGGCGCAGCAGCTCGTCCTCGTCCGCCTGGGTCGCCCTCACGTGGTATTCGGCGCAGCCGTCAAGTCGCTCGAGGGTGGCCAGGTAGCTGTCCGCGTTCTCTTCCAGGGCCTGCTGGACGGCCTGGTCGTCGGGGGCGAAGTAGCCGAACTGCAGCGGCAGGACCACTCCGTCGGCCATGAGGGATTCCAGCACTTCCTGATGTGCCTGGAGGTCCCTGCGCTTGGGCCGGATCTCTTCGGAGATCTCGCTGACCACTGCGCACAGGGTTCCGGCGGCAACGGTGCGCACGGGTGAGGGGTCGGAACCCACGCCGGTCACGCCGTCAAGGCGGTGGGGATGGTCCTTGCGGGTGATCGCGTACACGTAGAGCGCCATCGATTACTCCCTTTCCCGGTGGACCGGGCGCCGGGCGGGACGCCGTTTCCTGGGAGCGGCTTCTTCTTCGACTTCTTCCGCCTCCGGTTCCTCCTGCTTGGCGGAGCGGGGGGTCAGGGAGTCGGTCACGGCATCGACTGCCCCGCTGAGCGCGCCCTTGCTCTTGCCGCGGGCGCCACCTTCCATCATGGTCCCGACGACCTCGGGGAGCTGGGCGGGCGCCTTCCGGCCCGCTTCGAGATCGAGCCGGTTGCATGCTTCGGCGAACCGCAGGTAAGTGTCGACGCTGGCCACCACGATGCGGGCGTCGATCTTGATGAGTTCGATGCCCACCACCGAGATGCGGACGAAAACGTCGATGACCAGACCGCGGTCGAGAATGAGCTCCAACACGTCATAGAGGCTGCTGCTGCCACCTGGGCTGCTTCCGCCCCTGCTTACGCTGCTGCCGCTCTGCGGCACCATGGTCATGGCGCCTCCTTTCCAGGGCGGACCGTTTTCAGGTCGGCCGGTCGATCATGCCTCGGCTGTACCGGCGGGTCCGTTCGTAGGAGATCAGCTGCCCCTCCGTGTCCAGGGCGACCTTGTAGCTGGCCATCACGCTGGTCGTGTCGGGGATGCGTTCCAGTTCCACCACTTCCACCTGTGCCTCCCAGCCGTCCTCGGTCGGCTTGAGCGACGAGACGGAGTCAGGGGGCCTTCCGAGCAGTTGGGCGAGTTGCCCGGCTGCGGAACGCATCGCGGCAGGCGCGTCGGGGACCCCTGGCCGCCGTTTGGCGGAAGCGCGGCGTGCCGGCGGCCGCTCCCTTTCCTCGGCGTCTTCGGCCGGGCGGGGGCGGACTCTCCTCGGACGTGTCGGTTCTGCTGCGGCCATGTGGTCACTCCACTGGGGGAACACCGCTCGCTGAAACTACAATGTCATCATATAGGGACATATATCTCGTATCGGGGGTAGGCGGTGTACAGGCCGCCTGAGCGGGGCCGTTTCTTCGGCTGCCGGCACAGAACACAGCCGGCGCAGCCCGGGGGCCCGGACGGTATTCCTGGCGGCGACCACTGCTCTCAAGTGCCCTGATGGAGGGATCCAGCTCATGGAGGACACGACCAAAATCGCCCTCGCGGCCGCCGTGGCCGGGGGCTACGTACTGGGGCGCACCAAAAAGGGCCGCCTCGCATTCTCGGTGGCCACGTACCTCGCAGGCCGCCGCTTCGGGCTCGAGCCGGGTCAGCTCCTGACGCAAGGCCTCACCAAGCTCAAGGAGACGCCCCAGTTCGCCGAGCTCACCGATCAGCTGCGGGGCGAGGCCCTGGATGCAGGGAAGAAGGCGCTGGGAGCCGCGGCAAATCGCAAGCTCGGTGACCTCGCCGACTCGCTCCACCATCGCACCCTTGAACTGAGCCGTAACGGGGAGAGCGAGGACGAAGAGGAGCCCTACGAGGACGAGTACGAGGACGAGGGCGAGGACGAGGGCGAGGGCGAGGAGGGTTACGCGGAGCCGGAGGGCGAGGAGGAGGAAGAAGAGGGAGAGGAAGAGGAAGAGGAAGAGGAAGAAGAACCGGAAGAGGAAGAAGAACCGGAGGAGGAAGAGGGAGAAGCCGAGGAAGCGTACGAGCCGGAGGAAGAAGAGGAAGAAGAGGAAGAGCCGGAGGAAAAGCCCCCGCCCCGCAGGCGCGGCCGGCCCGCGCCCCGCGCTCGTACCGGCTCTGAGGCTCCCGCACGAAGGACGCGGCGACCGAGCGCCTCCAAACCTGCAGCCCCCGCCAAGCGGGCGGCGGCAAAGAAGACCGCCGCGAAGAAGAGCTCGGCGGAGAAGCCTTCAGCGCGCTCCTCAGCCGCCAAGAAGGCCGCGCCGGCCAGGAAGGCCGCGCCTGCCAAGGCCGCCGCCAAGAAGACGGCCAAGACGGCGCCGGCGAAGAAGAGTGCAGCGCGCACACCGACGCGTAAGACGGCGCCGGCGAAGAAGACCGCAGCGCGCACACCCGCACGTAAGACAGCGCCGGCGAAGAAGACCGCAGCGCGCACACCCGCACGCAAAACGACGGCCAGGAAGACGGCAGCGAAGAAGACGTCAGGCCGCAAGCCCTCCACGCGGAGGTAGGTCATGGCACAGTCAGAACGCGACAGCGCCCAAGAATCCAAGTCGGGCTTCGACCAGCTGCTCGAAGAGCTGACCACATTTCTGGGAGCCCAGGCCGGGCAGCTTGCGGACAAGGCGACGGACAAGCTGGGGGAAGTGACCGATCAGCTCACGGACGTGGCGCAAGGCAAGGGAAAGCTCTCTGACGTCGCCGGTATCGGGGGGCGGATGCTGCAAGGCGACTCGCCCATGAAGGCGATGATGGGCCAGGGCTTCAGTGGCCTCAAGGACAAGGTGACCGACGCCGCCTCCCAAATCTTCGGCAAGGGCAAGAAGGGCCGTAAGAGCGGCGGGAAGGTCGTCAACATCGTCGAGTTCATCGATGTCGGCCTGCCGCTGCGCACCGTGTACGACCACTGGTCGCAGTACGAGGACTTCAGTGGCTTCGCCAAGGGCGTTCGCGACGTCTCGCGCAACGATGACACCACCAGTGACTGGAAAGTCAAGGTCGGGCCTTCGACGCGCGGTTGGAAGGCCACCGTTCAGGAGCAGATACCCGACGAGCGGATCGTATGGACTTCAGAAGGCGCCAAGGGGAGCACCCGCGGCTGCGTCAGCTTCCACGAGCTCGCCCCATCGCTGACCCGCATCGTCGTGGTGGTGGAGTACTACCCCTCCGGATTCTTCGAGAAGACCGGCAACCTGTGGCGCGCTCAGGGCCGCCGCCTGCGCCTGGACCTCAAGCATTTCCTGCGGCACGTCTCGCTCACCACTGACGAACCGGAAGGCTGGCGCGGCGAGATCCGAGACGGCGAGGTGGTCCGAACCCACGAAGAGGCCCTGGAGGAAGAAGAGGAAGAAGGCGAGTACGAAGAGGACGAAGACGCGGGCGAGGAAGAAGGGGAGTACGAAGAGGACGAAGAGGGCGGCGAGTCGGTAGGGGACGAAGAAGGCGAAGAGGGGGACGAGCCGGCCGGGGAGTACGAAGAGGAGGAAGAGGGGGGCGAGTTCGAGGAAGGCGAAGAGCCTGAGGAGGAAGAGCCTGAGGAAGACGAAGAGGAACCCGAAGGTGATGACGCCAATGGCGAGGAGGAATACGCCGAGGAGGACGTCCCTGAACAGGACGACGAGGACGACGAGGGCGACGAGGACGAAGCCGTTGGAGCAAGCCGTCCGCGCCGCCGACGGTAGTCGCGTGCACGATCAGCGGGCCGGAGGGCCGGGCTGGTCGCCGAGAAGGGCCGACGTTGGCGTCGGCCCTTCTCCGTAGTGCCCGGGTCCATCGGCTGGAGTCAATGCTCTGGAGTTAATCCTCTGGAGTTAATGCTTCAGCGTGTCCTTGGCCTTCTGAATGGTCTGCTTCGCATCGCCCGCCATCTGCTCGCGGGCCCCCTTCGCCTCCAGGCTCTCGTTGCCGACGACCTGGCCGGTGGTTTCCTTCACCTTGCCCTTGGTCTTCTTGGCCACGTTCTTGACCTTCTTGCCTGCTGCCATCCTTTTCACCTCCCACACCACTGCGTGGCGCGGTCCACATGCCAGCTTCCCTGCCTCTACCCCCGGCCGGGTCACCTAAGCGGATTATCCGCCCAAATCGGTAAATTATGTCTTGGTGGGTCAGCGGGCGAGGGAGACGGCGAAGGGCTTGAAGCCGTGTCGGCGCAGGATGTGGGGCACGGCCAGGATCATGGCCTCGGTGGCGCGGGCCGTGGTGATGTCGCCGAGGTCCTCGATCCGTTCGGGCTGCCAGCCCAGATCGCCGAGCAGGCCGGTGACGGTCCTCTTCGCGTGTTCGTCGTCGCCCGAGAGGTAGGCGGTCGGTGGGGTGGCCAGGGTCTCGGGGGCGGTCATGACCATGAAAAGCATGGTGTTGAGGGTCTTGACCACATGGGTGTCGGGCAGCGCGGCTTGGAGCTTCTCGGCGAGGCTGCTGCCCGGGTAGCACAGGTCGCCGGGCAGGCCGTCAGCGGCGTCGAGGGTTGCGTTGGAGACGTCGACGAGGATCTTTCCGGAGAGCTCGGTGCGCAGGTCGGTGAGGCGCTCCAGGGAGCTGTTGCCGGGCGTCGCGTTGATCACGATGTCCGTGGTGCGGGCGGTGGTGCGCTGATCGGCGAAGGTGATCCGCGGGGCGGGCCCACTGGTGCGGGCGGCGGTGTCTTCGGGGCTCCGGCACCCGATGGTGACATGGTGGCCGGCTGCGGAGAGCTTGCCGGCGAGGTTGGTGCCGACGCGGCCGGCGCCCAGGATGCCGATGTTGGTCATGCGGGGATGCTCCTTGCGGATCGGTATCGGTATCGGTATCGGTCTCGGGGTGGAGGTGGGGAGACATCCGGTCAGGTGATCGGCGAGAGGACCTTGAGGGCGGCGCCGTGGATGCCGGGGGCGGCGGCCAGGAAGTCGCCGCTGCCGGTGTTCCAGGCTTCGCCCGTCAGGTCGGTGACGGTGCCTCCGGCCTCGGAGACCAGCAGGGCGCCGGCGACCAGGCCGGAGCGGACGTCGGAGAACTGCCAGAACGCGTCCGTGCGTCCGGCGGCGACGTGGATGAGTTGCATCGTGGCGGGAACGGACACGCGCACGACCAGGCCGTTGATGAGCATCGCCGTGACGGAGTCACCGATCCGCCGGAAAGTGCGCTCGTCCTCGCCGGGCTTGGCCTGGCCGGTGCCGACGAGCGCCGCGCCCAGGTCGGTCTTGGCGGACACCTTCAGGGGTCGGCCGTTGAGGCGGGCACCGCCGCCGGCGACGGCGGTGTAGGTGTCGCCGGTCAGCGGCAGGTGGACGACGGTGAGTACCGGCTGGTTGTCGCGGACCAGGGTGGCGGTGACGGCCCATTCCTCCATGCCGTGGACGTGATTGATGTTGCCCTCGGCGGGGTCGACGACCCACCACTCCCCGGGCGGGAGCGCGCCGCCGGCCAGCTCGTCCTCGGCCCACTGCGACCCTTGCCGGGCCCGCAGCAGCGGTTCCCGCAGCACGTCCAGCACTGCGTCGTCGTTGGCGTGGATCTCGCCGACGACCTCGTCCAGACTCACGCCCCGCGCGTGCGAGGTGGAGCGGTCGCGCAGCGTGACGCCAGCGGCTTTCACCGCAGCGGTCACGCCGGACAGGAGCGTCGCGTCGGCGTCGAAAGGCATGGCGGTGCTCATGTGGGCTCCCTGGGATCGGTTTCAGCGGGGCGGCGGTCGTCTCGCCCCGCACTTCGAAAGTAGGGTCCCTGGTCATTAACGACAAGTGCATGCTTGTCACTCGTAGAGTTACTGTCATGCAACTGGATTTGAACCTGCTGACCGCCCTGGACGCCCTGCTGGAAGAGGGCAGTGTCGCCGGCGCTGCAGCGCGCCTCCACGTCACCGCACCGGCGATGAGCCGCGCCCTGGGCCGCATCCGCAAGGCCACCGGTGACCAGATCCTGGTCCGCACCGGCCGCAGCATGGTCCCCACCCCGCGCGCGCTGGGGATGCGCGCCCAGGTCCACGCCCTCGTCGAGCAGGCCCACCAACTTCTCTCCGCGCAGCAGGAACTCGACCTAACGGCTCTGGACCGGGTGTTCACCGTGCGCTGGCACGACGCCCTGACCGGCGCTTGCGGCACCGCCCTGACCACGGCCGTCCTCCATCAGGCTCCCGGCGTCCGGCTGCGTCTGTCCGCCGAACCCGGGACGGACGACGCCGAGCTGCGCCGGGGTGAGGTCGACCTCGAATCGAGCTCCAGCGCTCCGACGCTCCCCGACATCCGCCACCGCCTCGTCGGCAGGGACCGGCTCATCGTCGCCGTCCGTCCGGGCCACCCGCTCACCGAAGGCCCGCTGAGCCCCGAGCGCTACGCAGCCGCAGAACACCTCACGGTCTCGCGGCGCGGAAGCCTGCGCGACCCGATCGATGACGCCCTGACCACACGCGGCCTCGAACGACGCGTCGTCGCCGCCGGGCCCACCGCCGCCTTCGCCCTGCAACTCGCCCTCGACACCGACCTGGTCGTCACCCTCCCCGACGCGGTCACCCGCACGGCTCGGGAACAACTCGGCCTGGCCGCGCTGCCGCCGCCATTCCCGCTGCCCGACGTCCCCCTGTACCTGCTGTGGCACCAGCGCTACGACGACGACCGCGCCCACACCTGGCTGCGAGACCTGGCCACCGAAACCGTCCAGGCACTCTTCACACCTAGTCGGCGCGGTGGGCTTTGTGCGGACTGACCCGCAGTTCCACCGTCGCGGGGAGGCGGGTCTGGCCGGTGGAGCGGCGGGCGCGTTCCAGAGGGCCGTCGCCGAGCGCCTGGAGGACGGGGCCGGGCTCGCTGTCGGAGGTGAGGGTGAGGTCGAGGTGGGCTTCCGGATGCTTGGCCGGGCCGTCCATCCGTGCCCGGGCCTTGTGGACGCCGAGCTGTTGCTGGGCATCGGCGGCCAGAGCGTCGCTGAGGGCACGCTCGCGAAGTTCCACGCCGTCCACGACGGCTGCCCCGCCCAGGGGTACGTGGCCCGGGTGCGTGCGGCGCAGCTGTGCCAGGAGCCACCACAGGGCGAGCAGGACGACGATGGCCAGGACGGCGATCACCACGGGCCACCACCATCCTTCGTCCGTCCAGCGGGTGCGGTCGGCGGCGTCGACCAGGACATCTTGGGGAGCGATGAGCGGCCAGCCGTCAGGGGCTGTCAGCTCCCAGCGCCGGTACAGGTCGAAGCCGCCCGCCAGAATCAGGATGCCTGAGCCGAGCAGGACGATGCCTGTCAGGGCCAGAAGGACTCGGTTGACTGCGGATTTCCTCTTCATGGGATCCGTTTCCTGTCTGTTGCTCGGCCGTGGTCCTTCAGGGACGGCTCACTTCCGGCGTGGGCGTACCCGAACGGAGAGCCCACGCGGGCGGGCGAGGGCGAGCCGGTCGAGTTCCTCCCGCAGAGCGGCCAGGAGATCGGCCTTGACGTCGGCTGGGGCGCGGAAACGCACGTCCGCCCGGGCCTTTACGCGGTGTTGGAAGACGCGGATCCTGGCAGCACTGACCCCGGGGACGCGCATGGCGGCATCGCGCAGAAGGAGTGCCGCGGAGTCGCGATCCATCACGGCCCGCATCTGCCCGTCGGAGGTCTTGAGGGGCACCTCGTGACGCAGGCCGGGGGTGACGGCCAGGACGATGAGCCAGAGGCCGAGGAGGCCGAGGACGGCCGCACCGATCTGTATCCAGACGTCGTCCAGCGGGCGGGTGGCCAGTTCGTCGGCCAGGTGCGTGCGCCAGGCTGCGGCGGGCTGGCCCGCACGGACCCTGACGATGTCGAACAGGAGGGTGCCGGCCGCAGCTCCGATGAGGAGAGCGGTGATCGCGGCGGGTGTCCGGCGTGCGGACCACCGGCGCCCGGCAGCCGGCCGTGGACCGGCGGAAGGCTGCTTGCCCAGCGGCCCCGTCGTGTCGGAGGCGACCTTGTCGGTTGCGATGGGCCGCTCCGCCTCGGCAGGGGGGTCTTGGTCCCGTTTCATACCGGCTCTCCTTCCCGGTGTGCCTGCGGACCGGTTCACTGCACGCGTCGGTCTTCCAGGCCGCCGGAGGGAACCAGGTGCTCGATGTCGAGGGTGACTTCAGTGATGCGCATCCCGGTCAAATGGGCGACCCGATCGCTGACGTAGTGCTGCACCTGGCGGGAGGCACCGGCGAGGTCCATCGGGTAGGGCAGGTCCAGTGTCAGCGCCAGCCGGGCTGTGCCGCTCCCGACGGTGACCGAGGCGTGCGGAGCCGCCAGCTTCACACGAGCGGCCGAAGCGTCCGCGTGCGTGGCCAGAGCCTCCCGCGCGGCGCGGGCCGCGATACGGGCCACCACCTTTTCCGGAATCACCGTGGCGCCACGTTCGGCAGCCGGCAGGACCGGCCGGGTGGCTGCTGCTCCGCCGGGTGAAGCAGCGGCAGGCTGCGACGTCACCGCCGGTCCCGGGAACGCGTGAAGTCGGAGAGCTCCAGGTCACCCTGCAGCATGCGGCCGAGCACCAGGCCGACGAGGCCCAGGAACGCCACGAGCAGGAACGCCCAGAAGCCGCCGAAGAATGCGGCGAAGCCCAGGGCCATGCCGGCAAGCAGACCCGTCGTTGCTGCGCTCATCTCACTCACCTGAATTTCGAGTCGATCGTTGTTCGCCCGTCGGCGGAACGCCGTGGGCTGTGAGGTCACTGCACGCGGCCCTCGCCTTCCTCCTCCTCGTCCTCCTCGTCGGGCAGGTGGACGTCGTCGACGGCGATGTTCACTTCGACGACCTCCAAGCCGGTCATGCGTTCCACAGCCGTGATGACGCTGGTCCGCACGTCGGCGGCGATGTCCACGATGGCAACGCCGTACTCCACGACCACGTCGAGATCGACGGCGGCCTGCCGTTCGCCCACCTCGACCTTCACTCCGCGACTCACGCTGGGACGTCCGCCCGGGACCTTGTCGGTCACCGCCCCGAGCGTGCGTGCCATGCCGGAACCGAGGCTGTGGATGCCCGGCACCTCGCGGGTGGCCATTCCTGCGATCTTTTCGACGACGCTGTCGGCGATCGTCGTCCGGCCCCGGGTCTCGGGAGCCGTCCCGGCGCCGGTCTGACCCGTGAGGGTCTTGCCGGCAGACCGCGGCTCGCTCCCGCCCGCGGTGGGGTTGATGGTGTCCGACATGAGGACCTCCCCAGGGTGTCCGTCCGGGCGCCGGTGCGGTGCCCTCACTCTTTAGACACTCCGCAGGGGCATTCCTCACCCGGCTCGCGCGACGCGTTCCGCATACCATCGAGGGGTGCGTACGCAAGCCGCGACGACCGTCTCCGGCAGAAAGCGAGCGGCGGATGCGCAATCCGACCAGACCCCCGCCCCCGTACGGCGCAAACCTCTCCCTGCGGCCGGCGCCGCAGCCGACCGTCGACGGGGCTGCAGACCGGGACACTCCCAGTGACCTGGACGACAGTGTCCTGGCGGTACGGGCGTCCGAAGGGGATGAAGACGCGTTCGCCGTCCTGGTCCGCCGGCACGGTAGCCGCCTGCTCGCCCTCGCCCAGCATCTGCTCGGAAACCGGGCAGACGCCGAGGATGCCGTCCAGGACTCCTTCCTCAGCGCGTGGCGGCGGCTGCCGGAATTCCGCCACGGTGCCTCGTTCGGCACTTGGATGTACCGCATCGTCACGAACCGTTGCCTCAACACGCTGCGCCACCGGCCCCGCCCCGTGCCCTTGGACGTCATCCCCGAACCCGCTGCCGCGGATGCGGACAGCTCACCGCCCCGAGTGGCCGAGTCCGACGCAGCCACAGCCGCGCTGGCGCGAGCGCTCTTGGAGCTGCGCCCCGAGCTGCGCGTGTGCTGGGTTCTGAGGGAGCTGCACGGCCTGCACTACGAAGAGATCGCCCATGTGGTGGGCAGCAGCGAACAAACGGTGCGCGGCAGGCTCTTTCGTGCACGGCGCGCTCTGACGGAGGCGATGCGCCCATGGCGCTGAACGACCCGCACCTCACCTCCCCTGACGAGCCCGAGAACGTGGCCACGAGGGCCGAAGCACCGCCGACCTCTGACGCCGAGCTGCTGGCCGGCGGGGAACTGCTGCCCTGCGGACGCCCCCTCGGGCGCGCCTGGGAGCAGGCTCGCGACCTCGCCGGCGCGGCAGATCCCCACAGCAGCAGCTGCCCCTACTGCCAGGAGGCTGTCGAAGGGCTTGCCGCCCTGGATCGTGCCACCCGTGCTCTGCGCGCCGAGGAACAGCCCGACAGCCACAGCCTCGCCAACCGGGTCATCAACGCGGTCCGGGCGGAGGTACGGCTGGGGGCGATGCTGTTGCTGGACGATCCCGATCGCGATCTGCGCATCGCCGAGAGCGCGGCCGCGAAAGTGTTGCGCCGGGCGGCTGACACCGTTCTCGGCGCGCGGGCTGCCAGCTGTCGCCTCACCCCCGTACAGGGCGGCCACTCCGTCGCCATCACGGTGGCCGCCGCGCTCGACAAGCCCTTGCGGGAACGGGCTGAGAAGGTGCGCCAAGCTGTCTTTTACGCAGCTGAGCACACCCTCGGTCTCGCCGTCACGGTCGTCGACCTTGAAATCAATGCCGTGCTGGAACGGCCTCATGTGCCGGGCGGCGAGCGGTTCGAGCCGAGCGAACGATGACGCGAACGATAACCGCCTCCGACCGTGAGGAGATCCAGCAGGCGGCAGCCGCAGCAGCCCTCGCCGCTCCCGGTGTCGCAGCACTCCAGCCCGCGCTCGCCGATCGGCTGGCTCTCGCAGCCTCACGCGTCTACCACGCCATGACGGCAGGAACCGCCTCGCACCACGAGGCGGCCGGTATCCGCTGCGAACACACCCCGGAAGGCGGATGGCACGTGGAGGTGCGCTGCGTCCTGCACGCTGACCGTCGCGTCGTCGACACCGCCCGACAGGTTCGCGAGGACGTGTGGACCGCAGTCACCACCTGTTTGACCCGGCAGGGTGCAACCAGACCCGTCAGGGTCCTGGTCACCGTCACCCGCACGGTTTGAACCGACCGCAGCACGCCGTGCGCGTGGCATCCCAGTGCCCTCGCGCCGATCGAGCCGGTCGTGCCGGTCGTGGTCAGAGCTTGAATACGTCCTTGCCTTTTTCCTTCACTTGAATACGTCCTTGCCCTTTTCCTTCATGTGACGGCCCTTGCCACGGGCTTCCAAAGCGGCGCCTTTGGCTGCGGTGGTTTCGTTGCCCAGGGCATGCGCTGCTTTCCGTACGGCCTTCCCGATCACTTGCTCGGCCTTGGCCTTGATCTTCTCACTGGCGCTCATGTCCGCCCCTTCCTTCTGTCTATGTCTGTACCCGCAGCGGGGAATAACAGGCAGAGGGTCTGCCCGGCACTTGCGCGACCGGTAAAGGGGCAGCTGGCGGGTGCCATCGCGGGGGACTGCGGCGTCCGGCGGGGCGGAGAATGGGGTTATGGCAGAAAACGCCGGCCCGATGATGGAGGCGACGCTGTACGAGGCGCCGCATTACGAGGGGCCCGCTGTCGCAGTGCCGCCCGACAAGGGGAACGAGGGCGGGGAGGCGGTCGCGTACTCGCTCGCCCACCTGGGCCTGAACCGGCTCGGATCTCTGCGCGCCCCGACCCTGCCCGCCGACCCGGACGATCTGTTCCGACAAGAACTACGGTGGGTGACGACCGTCACCGTGTGGGAGTCCAGGCCGGACAGCTGGATGGCCGACGACGGCGAGCGGGGCAAGGCTTGGCAAGATTACGGCGCCGACACCACGGATCTCGGGGCCTGGGCTGCGAAGGTCAGGTACGTCCGCGTCTGGAAGCAGACGGCGGACGCTCTGACGGACGCCGACAGCCTCCTGCACGACGCGGCGCCGATCGCGATCGTGATCGTGGAGTAGGGGTCTGGTGCGGCTGTCCTCGCCGTTGCGATCGGCGCCTGAGCAGGCAGGGGCGGGCTCCCGGCCACGGGGGACGGGGCAGCGGCACGTCGGTATCAGGCCCGGCGTGCAGCGTCGACGTCCGGCGTGATGCGCAGGAACGCCGCTGCCCCACTGAGCTCCAGGAGCCGGCGCAGCTGGGGTGGAAGAGGGCCCGCGACGATGAATCGAGGGATCCGACGATGGGCCTGCACGAGGAGCCGGATCAGACCGGAGTCCGCGTAGACGACTCCGGACACGTCGATGATCGTCCGCACGGCCGGGGCGGATTGGGCCTCGGCCAAGGCTCTGCGGAACGGCGCCATGGTTCCGCTGTCGAACTCCCCCGCGAGAACGAGGACGAGGGCGCCGTTCCCTTGATCGGGCAACCGGGTCACGCCGGTGCCGCCGAGCGTGCTCGCCAGCCAGGAACCGTAGGTCGGTCGTCGGCCGCGCCGCGGGCGCGCTGACGGGGCGTGCCCGAACCGGAAGGGGAATCGCATCGTGCACCGCCTGTCGTCGACGTTGCGCGGTCAGTGGGTCGCGCAGTGGACCGCCGATCATTCCCAGGGTTGAGGCCCCACGAGGCCACGGCTCGGATCATTCCGCCGCTCAGATGGAGAGATCCGGTGGCACCGGTTATGCGATGGCCGAAAATCGAGACGTCACCGCCGAGCCGAGGCGGAGCCCTTCGTCGATGTTACAGAAATCTTCCGGTCACGCTCGCGGGGGCGACGGCGATCTGAAGGTCGAGTCTGAGGAGAGCTGCTCCTTCAATCCGTTCATTCGTGCTCGGACAAGCCGTCGGGCACGGCCGGCGCCTATCCTGGTCATGAACCCGAAGACGGAGGGCATCATGCTCATTCTTGGCATCATTCTTCTCGTCATCGGCTTCGTGGCGGGAATTTCGATCCTGTGGACCATCGGGATCATTCTGCTCGTCATTGGGGCTGTCCTCTGGATCCTGGGAGCGACCGGTCACGCCGTAGGCGGCCGCCGTCACTACTGGTAGCACCGTCCAGGAGCGCGGTCCGACACCGGCCGCCCGCCGCCTGCCGCGACCACTTCTGTGAACGGTGGGACGATGGCATGACCAGCGATAGAGGCGCCGGCACAGACGCGCCCATCCCGAGACAGGCAGGCGAGGCCATGACGAAGCAGCCGAAGCCGTCCCAGCCGAAGCACGGCAAGGGTCCAGGTCCCCACGAGGGCACGAAGCAGCACGGCTGGTCGCCGGACGTGGACGAGACCACGCAGCAGGAGAATCCGAGCGCCCACCGTTCCTTCCACCCGGAGACGTACGCCCCCGCCAAGGGCCCCGGACGGACGGCTTCCAAGGAAGAGGCGGGCAACCCGCACGGAGCGCCCGTCAAGAGCCACGGCACACGAGGCGAAGACCAGAGCAAGGCGTCCGGGGAGAAGGGCATGCACGACCTCGGCACCCGGGGCCGGTCGCAGCGTCCCAGCGGAACGAAGGACGCTTCCGCCTCGACGGGCGTGGACCCCCAGGACCCGCCGGGCAAGCGCAGCGGCGGATAGTGCGGGTGGGCCGTGCCCCCGCGGTCACCGTTGGTGCTGGTCTCCCGGGAGGACCGGACCGGTTGCGGTCGTTGGACACCGTCGCGCCGCCTCTCTTTGCTCGTGCTGCCCGTGCCGCCGTCGCCGCCCGCTCGGGGCGCGCCGCGGCGACGGCTGCCGCTCGAGACGACATGGACGAGGACCTCGTCTCCGGCCCGGCACCGGTGGCGCCGAGAATCTGGCCGTACTGGCGCCCTTCCGCGGTTCCTCGATCTTCATGAACAGGCGTAATCGGTGCAATCACGCCCCAATGAGGTTTTCGGTGGCAGGAGGGGGCAGGCGGCATATAGGTCTCCACCAGGGAAGGAGGATCACGATCATGGCCACACCCGTTCTCGATCGGCACGTACAGCGCATGGGTCGGCCCACGGCATCGGCACGTGAGGCCACCCGCGCCTTCCTTCTCCACGCCGCACGGGTCAGGTCCCCCACCCGGCCCGAAAACCCCGACGGCGTTCTCCTGGTCGTCGCCGAGCTCGTCACCAACGCGCTCCGCCATACGGACGGACCCTGCACCCTCCACCTGGGATTGCACCAGGACCACATCGACATCCGTGTGACCGACAGCAGCTCCCGCCCACCCCAGCCACGCCCACCTCACACCGACGGAACCGGCGGCTGGGGATGGCACCTGATCCACCACCTCACCACCCACGTCCACATCTCCCGCACACCCGACGGGGGCAAAGCCATCTGTGCCCACGCCCCTTGGTAGGGCTCGGTCAGCGCCGCACGCAGCAGGAGGGGTGGCACGGGCGCGTGCGCGCCGCCCCTGCCATCAGGGCCCAGGCCGGGGGGCCGCCTGGTTGTGGCGGCCTCCGGGGCATTACGGCAGGCGGGCGCCCTGAACGTTCAGTCGTTCCAGGAGACGGGGCCGGTGCAGCTCGGCGATGCCTTCGAGGAGGTCGGGGTGACGCAGCAGGGCAGCGGCTTCACTGTCGAGGGCGCTGGGGTTCGTCAGGCGCTGCAGGCTGCCGGCCTCGGTGTGGTGCTCGGTCGCGGCCAGGGCCTCGTGGGCGCGCGCGGCCAGGGCCGGCTCGGCCAGCAGGCACGCTGCCCAGCTGACGACGGTTTCGTCGACCCATGTCCGCCAGGCGCTGTCCGTGTCGTCGGGGTGCGGCTCGCATCCGGTGAGCCAGTCCAGCCGGTGAGATCCGCTGGGGGCGAGCAGGTGGAGCAGCTGGACGTCCATGCTGGTCGGATAGCACAGGGATGCTGCCAGGGTGGCGGCCTGCCGGGCCTGGGCTTCGGCCAGGGCGCGGCTGAGCGCGCCCGTCGGGGGCTGGTAGGCCGCCAGGAGCCAGCGGGCAGAGGCGGCTATGAGCGGAGTCAGGTCGGCGGGCACGGGCGATCGGTCCTCAGCGGCGAGCTCACCCGGGATGCTGACCTGCGGTGAGCTGTTCTGTACGGAGCCGCGCTGCCCCGCTCGTGAACGACCAGTGTAGGCGGCCGTCACAGACTGAGGGGTGACCCGCGTCACGCTGCCCTGCCAGGGGCGCGTGGGGCGTCCGCATGCTCGCGGCCGCCCCACGCGCCCCTGATCGCGACTCCCGGGCCGGTCAGGACTTTCCGCGGCCGGTGACGAAGTCGCGGGCCCGGTCGACCAGACCGACACCCGGCGCGAGGAGCTTGTTGGCCGGCGGGGTACTCGGCGCGGAGGGGTGGGG
>NZ_JARAYQ010000116.1:0-25117 GCF_033794505.1 Streptomyces sp. MB09-01
GTCGCGGGAGTCGGTGGAGGCGGGGCGGCTGGGGGCGGTGCGGAAGCTGGCGGCCGGGTACGGGGCGGCGGTGCTGCTGAAGGGGTCGACGACGCTGGTCGCCTCCGGCGGCTGCGCCGTCCGGGTGAATCCGACGGGGAGTTCGTGGCTGGCCACGGCGGGGAGCGGGGACGTGCTGTCCGGGCTGGCCGGGTCGCTCCTGGCGGGCGGGCTGTCCGGCGCGGACGCCGGTTCGGTGGCGGCGTACCTCCACGGCCTGGCGGCCAGGCTCGCCGGCGGCCCCCTCCTGGCCCACCAACTGGCCGAGGCCCTCCCACCCGCCTGGCGCAACGCAACCCGCTCACCCCGGGGCTGAATCTTCAGCCCGTCCGGCGTTCGAGGACCGGGTCGGGGCAGAGCCCGGGAAACGGTGAAGGGGCGGGGCGGGGAGGAGGCGCCGCGCAGCGGACCACGCGCCTCGATCACCGGCGGGGCTGACAGGCGGCGCACGGTGGGGGTTCTGAGAGACTGGGGGCGATGAACGAGACACCGACGCGCGTGTACGCCGAGATCGATCTTGACGCCGTACGGGAGAACGTGCGCGCACTGCGCGAGCGGGCGCCCCGGGCCGAGTTGATGGCCGTGGTCAAATCGAATGCCTACGGGCACGGAGCCCTGGCCTGCGCCAGGGCCGCCCAGGAGGCCGGTGCCACCTGGCTCGGGACCGCCACCCCCGAAGAGGCGCTCGCGCTGCGCGCCGCCGGGATCGAAGGGCGGATCATGTGCTGGCTCTGGACCCCCGGCGGGCCCTGGCGGGAGGCCGTCGAGGCCGACATCGACGTGTCCGTCAGCGGTATGTGGGCCCTCGGCGAGGTGTGCGAGGCCGCCCGCGCCGCGGGCCGGACCGCGCGGATCCAGCTCAAGGCCGACACCGGCCTCGGCCGCAACGGCTGCCAGCCCGCCGACTGGGAGGCGCTGGTCGGGGCGGCCGTCGCCGCCCAGGCCGAGGGGATCATCCGGGTCACCGGGGTCTGGTCGCACTTCGCCTGCGCGGACGAGCCCGGCCACCCCTCCGTCCAGCTCCAGCTCGCCGCCTTCCGCGACATGCTGGCGTACGCCGAGAAGGAGGGCGTCGAGCCCGAGGTCCGGCACATCGCCAACTCGCCGGCCACCCTCACGCTGCCCGAGTCCCACTTCGACCTGGTGCGCTGCGGAATCGCCGTCTACGGGGTCTCGCCCGCGCCCGAACTCGGCACCCCGGCCCAGCTGGGCCTGCGGCCCGCGATGACCCTCAAGGCCTCCCTCGCGCTGGTCAAGACCGTCCCCGCCGGGCACGGCGTCAGCTACGGCCACCACTACGTCACCGAGGCCGAGACGAACCTCGCGCTGATCCCGGCCGGCTACGCCGACGGCATCCCGCGCAACGCCTCCGGGCGCGGCCCGGTGCTCGTCGCCGGCCGGATCCGCCAGGTCGCCGGGCGCGTCGCCATGGACCAGTTCGTGGTCGACTTGGGTGCGGACCACGCCCGCGTCGGCGACGAAGCCGTCATCTTCGGGGACGCGGAACGCGGTGAACCCACCGCCGAGGACTGGGCACGAGCGGCGCACACGATCGCGTATGAGATCGTCACCCGTATCGGTGGACGTGTGCCCCGGGTGTACCTGGGCGGCTGAGCGAGCGGAGTGAGGGCGGCGGCGTGAGCGAGAACTGGCGCAAGGCCGGCTGGGCCGGCGCCGCCATCGGCGTGATAGCCGCGGGCGCGGCGGCCGGTGTCGCGGTCGAACGGATCACCGTCGGGCGCGGCATGCGCAGGAAGGCGCGCCTGGCACTCGACGCCGCCGGGGACTACGGCGCCCTGCGCGGCACCGAGGGGACCTGCCGGGCCGAGGACGCCACCGAGCTCTACTACGAGGTCGAAGAGCTGCCCGAGGAGGGCAAGCGGCGCCGGCTGCGCCGAAAGGCCGCACCGCCGGCCACGGTCGTCTTCTGCCACGGCTACTGCCTCAGCCAGGACTCCTGGCACTTCCAGCGCGCCGCCCTGCGCGGAATGGTCCGGGCGGTCTACTGGGACCAGCGCAGCCACGGCCGCAGCGCGCGCGGCCTCGCCCAGGCGGACGGCGAGCCGCTGACCATGGAGCAGCTCGGGCGCGACCTGAAGGCCGTCATCGACGCCGCCGCGCCCGAGGGACCGCTGATCCTCGTGGGTCACTCGATGGGCGGAATGACCATCATGGGATTTGCCGAGCAGTTCCCCGAGACCGTGCGCGAGCGCGTGGTCGGCGTGGCCCTGGTCGGGACCTCCAGCGGCCGTCTCGACGAGGTGACGTACGGGCTGCCGTCCGTCGGGGTGGGCGCCGTGCGCCGGATCCTGCCGGGCGTGCTCAAGGCGCTCGGCTCGCAGGTGGAGCTGGTCGAGAAGGGCCGCCGGGCCACCGCCGACCTGCTCGCCGGCATGATCAAGATGTATTCGTTCGGCTCCCGTGACGTGGACCCGGGCGTCACGCGCTTCGCGGAGCGGCTCATCGAGGCCACCCCGATCGACGTGGTCGCCGAGTTCTACCCGGCCTTCCAGACCCACGACAAGACGTCCGCGCTCAGGCTGTTCGCCGACATCCCGGTCACCGTCATCGCCGGCGACAAGGACATGATCACCCCGCCCGGGCACAGCGTGGCCATCAAGGAGGCGCTGCCCGGCGCCGACCTCGTGGTCCTGGAGTCCACCGGACACCTGATGATGCTGGAGCGCCCGGAGACCGTGACGCGGCTGCTCACCGGGCTGCTGGCGCAGACCGGCGCGGTCCCGCTCCCCACACCGACTAACGTTGGCACGCATGGAAGAAGTACCGCTGGAAGCCCAGCGCAGCCAGGCACCGGCACCTGAGGCCGAGGACAGCACAGAGACCCGGATCACCGTCGGTTCGCCGGACGACATGCAGGAGTTGGGCCGCAGGATCGCCGTCCTGCTGCGTCCCGGCGACCTCGTCCTGCTGACGGGTGAGCTGGGAGCGGGCAAGACCACGCTGACCCGCGGCCTGGGCGAGGGCCTGGGCGTGCGCGGGGCCGTGACCTCGCCGACCTTCGTGATCGCCCGCGTCCACCCCTCGCTGACCGGCGGGCCCGCGCTGGTGCACGTGGACGCGTACCGCCTGGGCGGCGGGCTGGACGAGATGGAGGACCTGGACCTCGACGTCTCGCTGCCCGAGTCCGTGGTCGTCGTGGAGTGGGGCGACGGCAAGGTGGAGGAGCTTTCCGACGACCGCCTGCACGTGGTGATCGCGCGCGCGGTCGGCCACGAGGAGGTGCTGGACGACGTGCGCGAGGTCTCGGTGCGCGGGGTCGGGGCGCGCTGGACCGCAGGGGCCGGGCTGGACTCCCTGGCCGGTGCCCTCTCGGAGTAAGCGTACCGACAACTCGTCGGCAAGATATTGCGCTGGTGGCGGCCCTCGTGGTGACATGGTACCGAGAGTTTCTTAGGTATGCCTAAGTTCGGCGTCCGGGGTCCAGGAGGCAGCCATGTCGGCACCAGCAGGAGCACAGCGCGATCCCCGCCCGTCCGTCGTCTCCATGCGGACGCTGCTCGCCGCCGGAGTGGCCGCCACCGCCGTCTCGACGCCGCCCGCGCGCGAAGGCGTACCGGGCGGCCCCGAGGACGGCGCACGTGAAGAGGCCGCTCCGGAATCCGAAGCGGCCTGAGTCGCACGTACGGGTGAAGCGAGGGCGGTGCGGTCAGGGAACGACGACGACCTTCGAGTTGATCGTCGCGAAGGCCCACATCGCGTCGCCGTCGGCGCGCGTCATGCGGATCCCGCCGGTCTTCTTGGCCGCGTCGGGCGCCGGCGTCGCGCCGTCCAGACGGGCGCTGAAGCCGACCGCCACACCCTCGGCGGTGGCGAACCGCACGACGTGCTCGATCGGCACGCCGTCCGAGCCGGTGACCGAGCCCGAGCGCGAACCGACGAGGTAGGTGCCCGCCTTCGGGTGCACCGTGCTCGGCATCACCGTGAACGACTTCGGCTCCTGCGCGGCGTCGCCCACCAGCCACACCCGCTTCTGGCCCACCGAGTACACGACGCGCGTGCCCGTGCCGGAGCCCTCCGGGACGGGCACCGGCTTCGCCGGGTCCTGCTTGGCGGCGGGCTGGCTCGGGGCGGGGCCCGAGTTCTGCGCGGCCGCCTTCGGGGGGCGCGGCGGCGCCGTGGCGGA
This sequence comes from Streptomyces sp. MB09-01, assembly GCF_033794505.1. Lineage (NCBI taxonomy): Bacteria > Bacillati > Actinomycetota > Actinomycetes > Kitasatosporales > Streptomycetaceae > Streptomyces > Streptomyces sp. MB09-01. Next base: position 4,184 of record NZ_JARAYQ010000116.1, read on the forward strand.
GGCCTGGTAGCCGAGGAAACCGACGGCGGCCACCGCCGCGACGGTGAGCCCGGCCACGATTCCCGAGCTGCTGCGTGCCACCTTGCTCCACCTCTCCGCGCTGACCGGTACGCCGGCCGACACCTCGACCGACACCTCGATCGACGGCTCGACCGATACCTCAGTGATCCCTCGGTCGAAAGGTAGCAGCCGCCCTCCTTTCCGACCGGCCGCAAGGGGCGCGGCCGCCGGAGTCGTAGGCTGTTCGCGTGCTCCTGCTCGCTGTAGATACCGCCACGCCCGCCGTCACCGTCGCCCTGCACGACGGCGAGTCCGTCCTCGCCGAGTCGAACCAGGTCGACGCCCGCCGCCACGGGGAGCTGCTGCTGCCCTCCGTGGACCAGGTGCTCGCCGAGGCCGGGGTGAAGCTCGACGCCCTCACCGGCATCGTCGTCGGGGTCGGCCCCGGCCCCTACACCGGACTGCGCGTCGGCCTCGTCACCGCCACCACCTTCGCCGCCGTGCTGGGCGTGCCCGTGCACGGCCTGTGCACGCTCGACGGCCTCGCGTACGCCGCCGGCGCCGCCGGGATCGAGGGCCCCTTCACCGTCGCCACCGACGCACGGCGCAAGGAGGTCTACTGGGCCCGGTACGAGGACGGGCGCACGCGCGTCGGAGAGCCCGCCGTGGACCGCCCGGCCGACATCGCCGAGCAGGTCGCGGGGGTGCCCGCGGTGGGCCAAGGCGCGCTCCTGTACCCCGAGGTGTTCCCGGACGCGCGCGGCCCCGAGCACCAGTCCGCCGCCGCGCTTGCCTCGCTGGCCGCGGAACGGCTGGCGGCGGGGGCCGACTTCCTGCCCCCGACCCCGCTCTACCTGCGCCGGCCCGACGCGCAGGTCCCCAAGAACTACAAGGTGGTCACCCCTCAGTGACCCCGGCGACCCCCCACACCGTGCGCGAGATGCGCTGGTGGGACATCGGGCCCGTGCTGGAACTGGAGCACGAGCTGTTCCCCGAGGACGCCTGGTCCGCCGGGATGTTCTGGTCCGAACTCGCCCACGCCCGCGGCCCGCACGCCACCCGCCGCTACGTCGTGGCCGAGGACGCGTCCGGCCGGCTCGTGGGCTACGCCGGGCTGGCCGCCGCCGGCGACCTGGCCGACGTACAGACCATCGCGGCCGCACGCGACCAGTGGGGGACCGGGCTCGGCGCCCGGCTCCTCACCGACCTGCTGCGCGCCGCCACCGCGTTCGAATGCGCCGAGGTGCTGCTGGAGGTGCGGGTGGACAACACCCGCGCCCAGAAGCTCTACGAGCGCTTCGGCTTCGAGCCCATCGGCTTCCGGCGCGGCTACTACCAGCCCGGCAACGTCGACGCGCTCGTCATGCGACTGACCGACCCCGCACAAGCACGAACTGAGAGCAGTGAGAGCAATGGCTGACGAACCGCTCGTCCTCGGAATCGAGACGTCCTGCGACGAGACCGGTGTCGGCATCGTCCGTGGCACGACCCTCCTCGCCGACGCGATCGCGTCGAGCGTCGACGAGCACGCGCGCTTCGGCGGCGTCGTGCCCGAGGTGGCCTCGCGGGCCCACCTGGAGGCGATGGTCCCCACCATCGAGCGCGCGCTGAAGGAGGCCGGGGTCAGCGCCCGCGACCTCGACGGCATCGCGGTCACCGCCGGGCCGGGCCTCGCGGGAGCGCTGCTGGTGGGCACCTCGGCGGCCAAGGCGTACGCGTACGCGCTGGGCAAGCCGCTCTACGGGGTGAACCACCTGGCCTCGCACATCTGCGTGGACCAGCTGGAGCACGGGCCGCTGCCGGAGCCGACGATGGCACTGCTGGTGTCCGGCGGGCACTCCTCGCTGCTGCTGGCCCCCGACATCACCTCCGACGTACGGCCGCTCGGCGCGACCATCGACGACGCGGCGGGCGAGGCCTTCGACAAGATCGCGCGCGTGCTGCAGCTGGGCTTCCCCGGCGGTCCGGTCATCGACCGGCTCGCGCGCGAGGGCGACCCGAAGGCGATCAACTTCCCGCGCGGGCTGACCGGGCCGCGCGACGCGGCGTACGACTTCTCCTTCTCCGGGCTGAAGACGGCCGTCGCCCGCTGGATCGAGGCGAAGCGGAACGCGGGCGAGGAAGTGCCGGTGCGCGACGTGGCGGCGTCCTTCCAGGAGGCCGTGGTGGACGTGCTGACGCGCAAGGCGATCCGGGCGTGCAAGGACGAGGGCGTCGACCACCTGATGATCGGCGGCGGCGTGGCCGCCAACTCCCGGCTGCGGTCGCTCGCGCAGGAGCGGTGCGACGACGCGGGGATCGTCCTGCGGGTGCCGCGGCCGAAGCTGTGCACGGACAACGGCGCGATGGTGGCGGCGCTGGGCGCGGAGATGGTCAAGCGGAACCGTGCCCCTTCCGACTGGGACCTGTCGGCGGACTCCTCGCTGCCGGTGACGGACCCGCACGTGCCGGGTGTCCACGGGCACGGCCACGGGCACGCTCACGACCATGACCACGTGCACGAGCTGAGCAAGGACAACCTGTACTCATGAGCACCGTCGCGCTGATGTGGGAGGCCCGGGCCGCCGACGGCCGGGGCAACGAACTCCTGGAGTGGGCCCGGGCCCAGGTCCTCGCCCGGGAGCCGGTGCGCCGCGAGGTGTTCCGGGCCCCGCAGGACCGGGTGCTCGTGATCACGTGGTGGGAGGCGGCCGAAGGGGTATCGGCGGAACTCCCCGAACTGCCCGAACCCGCGGCCGACTTGATCACGCGGGCGGTGCACCGCTGGCGGTTCGAGTCGGTGGAGGTCGACGGGGGCTGACGGCGCCCTCCCGGCCCGTGCGTGGCCCCGGGCTGCGGCTATGGTCATGTGCATGCCTCGCCGTGACCTGCCGCCTCCGCCGCCGCCCGCGCACCTGCGCGCCTGGCTCGACGAGGGCCAGGTACGGGCCGACCGTGCGCGCTTCCTGCAGGACCTGGGCCGACGCAGCCTGGGCATCGGGCGGTTGCTGCTGCTCTGGGCCGTCGCGGCCGTCTTCGCCCTCGGCTGGTCCTTCGTCGGCATGGCCCTGGGGGCCTTCGAGGCGGGCGACCCGGTCTCCTTCGTCCTCGGACTCGTCTTCCTCGTGGTGGGCGCCGGCGTGCTGATCCCGGCCGGCTTCTGGTTCGCCTGGGGCGCCCGGCGCGACCGCGAGGTGCGGCGGCTGCTGTGCGCGTGGGGCGAGGCGGGCCGCGACCCGGCCGTCGACGCCCGGATGCGCGCCCCGGGCCGGAGCCTGACCTGGCTGCTGACCTCCTGCGGACTGGGCGCGGCCGGGCTGTGGGTGACCTTCGGCGTCGCCGTGTCGGCCCGCCCGGGCGAGGAGACGTACGCCGAGGTCGCGTACTACATGGGCCTGGGCATGATCCTGTGGATCACCGCCCTCCTCGGCGCCGCCAAGGCGGCCGCCCACTACCGCTGGGCACTGCGCGCCGTCCGCCCGGCCCGTACGGCGTAGCCCGGAGGCACGCCACCGCTCAGGCGTCGCCGCCGGCGGGGCGTCCGATCAGCATCGACGGGGCGCCGGCCACGCGGGTCAGGAAGACCGTCGCCGAGTTCGGGCCCTGTGGTTTGACCTTCCTGCGCAGTTCCTCCGGCTCGATCGCCGAGCCGCGCTTCTTCACGGTCAGGACGCCGACCCCGCGCTCGCGCAGCAGGGCCTTCAGCTTCTTCAGGCCGAAGGGCAGCACGTCGGTGATCTCGTACGCGGTCGCGTACGGGGTCGCGCGCAGCTCGTCGGCGGTGACGTAGGCGATGGTCGGGTCGATGAGCCGGCCGTCCAGCTGCTCGGCGACCTCGGCGACCAGGTGGGCGCGGATGACGGCGCCGTCGGGCTCGTAGAGCCAGCGGCCGACCGGGCCGGCCGGCGGATCGGGCAGCGGATCGGCGGTCCGCAGTTCGCGCGGCCCGGGCAGCAGGGTGGCGCGCACGGTCCCGGGGGCGGTCCCGAACCAGAGCACCGCCTCCTTGACGTCACCGTGGTCGGAGATCCACTCGGCCTCGGCCTCCCCGGGCACGGCTTCGTGCGGGATCCCGGGAGCGATCTTGATGGCCGCGTACTTCGCCGTACGGGCGGTGGCGACGGCCCAGGACAGCGGCGGCGAGTACGACTCCGGGTCGAAGACCCGGCCGCGCCCCCCGCGCCGGGCCGGGTCGATGAAGACGGCGTCGTAACCGGAGGTGTCCACCTCGGTCACGTCCGCCTCCCGGACCTCGATCAGGTCCGCCAGCCCCAGCGCCTCGGCGTTGGCCCGCGCGACGGCGACGGTCAGCGGGTCGCGGTCCACCGCGAGCACCCGGATGCCGAGCCGGGCCAGGGCGAGGGCGTCGCCGCCGATGCCGCAGCACAGGTCGGCGAGGCTGCGCACGCCGAGGGCCGCGAGCCGCTCCGCCCGGTACGAGGCCACGGACGCGCGGGTGGCCATCTCGCCGCCGCCGGGCGTGAAGTACATCCGGAAGGCGTCCACGGCGCCGAACTTCGCCACCGCGCGCTGCCGCAGCCGGGCCTGCCCGAGCGCGGCGGACACGAGCCCGGCGGGGTGCTCGCGGCGCAGCCGGGTGGCCACGGCCAGCTCCTGGGCGGGGTCGTAGTCGCGGAGCGAGTCGAGGAGGGCGCGGCCCTCGGGGGTGAGGAGGGCGGCGAAGTCTTCGGGGGTCACGGGTCCATTGTCGGCGACGGGCCGGATCCGGACCGTGTGGGCCAGTCGAAGGAAGGTGGGACCGCGTTCGCGGTGTCTTCCGGGGAGTCCGTGTGTCGGGTGCCAGGATGCGCTGCTATGCAGCTAGTACGACAAAAGGGAAATAAGTCGCAACAGGGTCACCGGTACGCGGCAGGTCCGCGCGGCCGGTTCGGGGTGGCCGTCGCAGCCCTGCTCGTCGCCGCCCTCGGAACGGCCTGCGGATCCGGGGACTCCGGGCCGGACAAGGCCGCGAAGGAGAAGGCCGCCAAGGCCGCCGAGGCGGGCGCCGCGGGTGCGCTCAGCGCCGCCGAGAAGGCCAAGGCGGCCCAGCAGGCGCGCGTCGTCGCGGCGAAGAAGTGGGGCCTGCGCAAGGTTCCGCTCGCCGCTCCGCCCGCGCCGAAGGAGAAGCCCGAGATCACCACGCGCGACGGCTTCGAGGTGGAGGACCAGGAGGAGTACCCCCACGTCTTCACCACCGTCCCGACCGAGGACAAGGTCGTCTTCCTGACGATCGACGACGGCTCGGAGAAGGACCCCCAGTTCCTGAAGATGATGCAGGAGCTGAAGATCCCGTACACGGCCTTCCTCAGCGACTACGTCGTGCGGGACAACTACCCGTACTTCAAGCAGATGCAGGCGGCGGGCGTGACGCTCAACAACCACACGCTCAACCACCGCTACATGCCGGGCCTGTCGTACGAGCAGCAGCGCGAGGAGATCTGCGGTCAGCAGGACACCATCCAGAAGCAGTTCGGCAAGCGGCCGACCCTCTTCCGGCCGCCGTACGGCAACTACAACCAGGACACGCTGCGCGCGGCGAAGTCCTGCGGCATCAAGGCCGTCCCGCTGTGGAACGCCGAGGCGTTCACGAACCGCATGGACTACCGCGAGTGGGACCGGGACCTGCACCCCGGTGACATCATCCTCACGCACTTCCGGGGCAAGGAGGACTGGAAGGGCACGATGCCTGACATGATCCGTCATGTCATGAAGACCGTCACGGACAAGGGATACGCCGTGGCTCGCCTGGAGGATTATCTGTGAAGCACGCGCGCCGGTTGGTAGCCGGAACGCTGGCGGCCGGCGCGCTCGCGCTGTCCCTGACGGGGTGCGGGGACGGCGTGGACCCCACCGAACGGCTGGGCCGCAAGACGCAGGAGACGCAGGGGACACCGGAGTCGAAGCAGCCGACGGGAGCCGGTTCCGCCGCTCCGTCGGGGACACCGTCCGCGCCGGGGTCCGCCTCTGACGAGGCGTACAGGAAGTGGGGGCTGACGGCCCCCCTCTCCTTCGCGCCGAAGCCCGCCCAGAAGCCGCAGATACCGAAGGCGGCCCCCGGCAAGGTCCCGGTGGTGGACCGAATACCCGTCCCGGCCGGGGAGAAGACGGTCTTCCTGACCTTCGACGACGGCGCGGAGAAGGACCCCGAGTTCCTGAAGATGGCGGCCGACCTCAAGCTGCCGATCAGCATGTTCCTCACGGACAGCGTGGCCGCCTCGGACTACGGGCACTTCGAGAAGCTCCGCGACAACGGCTCCGCGAGCACGATAAACAACCACACGCTGACGCACCCGAACCTCCGCACCCTGCCCTTCGAGGGGCAGAAGAAGGAGATATGCGGCCAGCAGGAGCGTCTGGAGAAGCGCTTCGGCACGCGCCCGCCGCTCTTCCGCCCGCCCTTCGGCAACTACAACGACGACACCCTCCGGGCCGCCTCGGAGTGCGGTGTCTCGTCCCTGGTCCTGTGGCGGGTGTCGATGCAGATCAACAACTTCCAGTACGCCGACGGCTCCGCCCTCCGCCCGGGCGACATCATCCTGGCCCACTTCCGCGGCCCGTCGGAGCTCAAGGGCGCGACGGAGACCCAGATGACCACGCGCATGCTCCAGCGGATCCAGGAGCAGGGCTACCGCATAGGCCGCCTGGAGGACTACCTGTAGCCGGGCGCGCCGCTCTCCACCCGCACCACCGGGGTGATCGTGGTTTCCACCGGACCGCGGGTGTCCGCCTCGCGCTGGCGTTCCGCGCTGTCGCTGATGCGCAGGAGCAGGGCGATCATGATCCAGTTGGCCAGCAGCGACGAGCCGCCCTTGGCCAGGAAGGGCAGTGCCTTGCCGGTCAGGGGGATCAGGCCCGTCACGCCGCCCGCGACCACGAAGACCTGCAGGGCCAGCGCCGAGGCCAGGCCGACCGCCAGCAGCTTGCCGAAGGGGTCGCGGGCGCCGAGCGCCATCCGCAGCCCCCGCTGCACGAGGAGCGCGTAGAGGATCAGGACGGCCATGACCCCGGCCAGGCCGAGCTCCTCCCCCACCGTGGTCAGGATGAAGTCGCTGCGCCCGGCGAACGCGATCAGCTCGGGATGGCCCATGCCCAGGCCCGTGCCGGAGACGCCTCCCGTGCCGAAGCTGAACAGCGCCTGCGCCGACTGGTCCGAGGTGACCCCCGGCGGCCGGTTCTCCCAGTAGTACGACAGCGGGTTGAGCCACGCCGCCACGCGCGCCTTGACGTGCGGCTCCGTCGAACCGACGACGAAGGCGCCGGCCGAGGCCATGACCAGGCCGCAGACGATCCAGCCGGTGCGCTCGGTGGCGACGTACAGCATCACCACGAAGACGCCGAAGAAGATCAGCGAGGTGCCCAGGTCGCGCTCGAAGACCAGCACCAGCATCGAGACGATCCACACCGTGACGATCGGCCCGAGCTGGCGCATCGGCGGCAGCCGCATGCCCAGGAACCTGCGGCCCGTGAGCGCCAGCGAGTCCCGGTGGATGACCAGGTACCCGGCGAAGAAGACCGCGATCATGATCTTCACGAACTCGCCGGGCTGCAGCGAGAAGCCGAAGAGTTTGATCCAGCGCTTCGCGCCGTAGGTGTCCGCGCCGAAGAAGGCCGGCGCGATCAGCAGCACCAGCGCGACGGCCATCGTGATGTAGATGAACCGCTGCAGCAGCCGGTGGTCGCGCAGCAGCGCCAGCACCAGGAGGCAGGCGGCGACCCCGACCACCGTCCACATCAGCTGCCCGGGGGCGTTCGCGTCCGAGTTGTAGCGCTCGATGTAGCCCTGGTCGAGGCGGTGCAGCAGCACCAGCCCGAGCCCCGTCAGCAGCATCGCGAGGGGGAGGACCAGCGGGTCCGCGTAGGCCGCGAAACGGCGCACGCCCAAGTGCCCGACCAGTGACAGCAGGGTCATGCTGATGGTGAAGCCGGCGAGGTCGGGCGGCAGCTCGGCGTTCATGGCGATGCCCGCGGCGGCGTGGCCGAAGACGGCGATGGCGATGACGAAGGCCAGGAGCAGCGCCTCCGTGCGGCGGCGGGCGCCGGCCGTGGTCAGGGGTTTCAGTCCACGCACGGGATGCCGCCACCGTCCTTGGGGGCGGACGGGGAGGGCGGTGAGGGCGGCGGCGGTGACGACGGGGGTGCCGTCTCCGCCGACGGCGGGGGTGACGCGGGTGAGGACGCTGCGCCAGGGCCGGGGGAAGCCTTGGGTCCGATCTGCTCGGCAATGAGGCGCTTTATCTTCATATCATCTACGACGTTGATGTCCTCCCCATGGTTCCTTCCGGAGCCTTCGACGGGAAGGGTCGTGAAGTGCGCCTTCCCTCCGGGACAGGGTCTTCACCTGCTTCACGAAGGCCGGCAGATCCCAGCCGGCGTGGCGTCCACGATGCCGTCCCGCCGCCGCCGGCGGCGGCCGAGGGCGTCGCGGGTGGCCGAGGTCAGCGCCCAGGCCGGGAACGCGAAGCCGGTCAGGCCCAGGCCCATGGGCGCGAGCGAGGTGAGGAGGTCCGGCCGCACGGCCCTGTCGGCCGACGGCCCGCTGACGAGGGAGGCCACCGGTGCCTTCGGCGGGGTCTCGAAGCGGCCCTCGATCTCGATCCCGCGGATCGTGAACGATCCGTCAGAGGCGGTGAAGGATCCCGTGCAGGTGGCCTCCGGGTCCCCCTCCGAGTCCTCCTCCCACGTGCACCGCTCCGCGCGGAAGCCGCCCTCCACCCCCGTCAGCTGGGTCACCAGCCGCGGCACGGACAACGCGAACGCGAAGATCCCGAAGGCGAGGCCGACGGCGATCGGGATGGCGTGATGCCAGCGCACCCCGGAGTTTGTCCTGGTCATGCGGTGGAGAGTAGTGATCCCGAACGTTCGTACGTCCTGGTTTTCGCAGTTCCGGGCCCGGTCCGCGCAACGCCCGACGGCCGAGAATTGGCACTCCGCTTGACCGAGTGCTAATCGCCGGAATAGTCTCGCACCTGGCACTCGCCCCTGGTGAGTGCCAACACAGCGACAGGCAGATCCGGCACCCGCGACGACGGATCGACCTGGTCGCCACCTCAGACAGTTAACCCCGGATCTCCGAAGGGGGAGGTCGGATCGTGACGACCGCCAGCTCCAAGGTTGCCATCAAGCCGCTTGAGGACCGCATTGTGGTCCAGCCGCTCGACGCCGAGCAGACCACGGCCTCCGGCCTGGTCATCCCGGACACTGCGAAGGAGAAGCCCCAGGAGGGCGTCGTCCTCGCGGTGGGCCCGGGTCGCTTCGAGGACGGCCAGCGTCTCCCGCTGGACGTCACCGTCGGCGACATCGTGCTCTACAGCAAGTACGGCGGCACCGAAGTGAAGTACAGCGGCGAGGAGTACCTCGTCCTCTCGGCTCGCGACGTGCTCGCGATCGTCGAGAAGTAATTCTCTTCATCAGTACTGCTTTGAGCTGCGCCCCTGGTCACCCCGCTGATTGCCGGGCGGCGAGGGGCGCAGCTCGTTAAACCCGAGTTTTCGAGAGGGCTGAACCGCTCCCATGGCGAAGATCCTGAAGTTCGACGAGGACGCCCGTCGCGCCCTCGAGCGCGGCGTCAACAAGCTTGCCGACACGGTCAAGGTGACGATCGGCCCCAAGGGCCGCAACGTCGTCATCGACAAGAAGTTCGGCGCCCCCACCATCACCAACGACGGTGTCACCATCGCCCGCGAGGTCGAGCTGGACGACCCGTACGAGAACCTGGGCGCGCAGCTCGTGAAGGAGGTGGCGACCAAGACCAACGACATCGCGGGTGACGGCACCACCACCGCCACCGTGCTGGCCCAGGCGCTGGTCCGCGAGGGTCTGCGCAACGTCGCCGCGGGCGCCTCCCCGGCCGCCCTGAAGAAGGGCATCGACGCCGCGGTCAAGGCCGTCTCCGAGGAGCTCCTCGCGACCGCCCGCCCGATCGAGGACAAGTCCGACATCGCCGCCGTGGCCGCGCTCTCCGCGCAGGACCAGCAGGTCGGCGAGCTCATCGCCGAGGCGATGGACAAGGTCGGCAAGGACGGTGTCATCACCGTCGAGGAGTCCAACACCTTCGGCCTGGAGCTGGAGTTCACCGAGGGCATGGCCTTCGACAAGGGCTACCTCTCCCCGTACATGGTCTCCGACCAGGAGCGTATGGAGGCCGTCCTCGACGACCCGTACATCCTGATCAACCAGGGCAAGATCTCCTCGATCCAGGACCTCCTGCCCCTGCTGGAGAAGGTCATCCAGGCCGGCGGCTCCCGCCCGCTGCTGATCATCGCCGAGGACGTCGAGGGCGAGGCGCTCTCCACCCTCGTCGTCAACAAGATCCGCGGCACCTTCAACGCGGTCGCCGTCAAGGCCCCCGGCTTCGGTGACCGCCGCAAGGCGATGCTCCAGGACATGGCCACCCTCACCGGTGCCACCGTCATCGCCGAGGAGGTCGGCCTCAAGCTCGACCAGGCCGGTCTGGACGTACTGGGCTCCGCCCGCCGCGTGACCATCTCCAAGGACGACACCACCATCGTCGACGGTGGCGGCAGCTCCGACGAGGTCGTCGGCCGCGTCAACCAGATCAAGGCCGAGATCGAGTCCACCGACTCGGACTGGGACCGCGAGAAGCTGCAGGAGCGCCTGGCGAAGCTCGCCGGCGGCGTCTGCGTCATCAAGGTCGGCGCCGCCACCGAGGTGGAGCTCAAGGAGAAGAAGCACCGCCTCGAGGACGCCATCTCGGCGACCCGCGCCGCGGTCGAGGAGGGCATCGTCTCCGGCGGTGGCTCCGCGCTCGTCCACGCCGTCAAGGTCCTCGAGGGCAACCTCGGCCTGTCGGGCGACGAGGCCACCGGTGTCGCGGTCGTGCGCCGCGCCGCCGTCGAGCCGCTGCGCTGGATCGCGGAGAACGCCGGTCTCGAGGGCTACGTCATCACCTCGAAGGTCGCCGAGCTCGACAAGGGCCAGGGCTTCAACGCCGCCACCGGCGAGTACGGCGACCTGGTCAAGGCCGGCGTCATCGACCCGGTGAAGGTCACCCGTTCCGCGCTGGAGAACGCCGCCTCCATCGCCTCCCTGCTGCTCACGACCGAGACCCTGGTCGTCGAGAAGCCGGCGGAGGACGAGGGCGACGCCGGTCACGGCCACGGTCACGGCCACAGCCACTGATCGCGCACCCCGCAGAGAAGGCCCCGTTCCGCAGCTGCGGAACGGGGCCTTCCCCGTGGTTCGGCCTCGGGCCTCAGGATCCGTAGGGCATTCCGGACCCGCCCATCTGGCGCTGCAGTGCTCCGGGGTTGTAATGCCACCACCCCTCGACGATCTCTCCGTCCAGGCACCGGAAGGTGGTGGTCCCGGACATCTCGTACGTCTTCCCGGTCGGTGCGACCCCCATGAACATCCCCTTGTGGGTGCCGCGCCAGTTCCACACCGTCGTGACCATGTCGCCCTCGGCCAGCTGGGCCGTCGGCTCGAAGGTCATGTCGAACGCCGCGCGCCACGCCTCCATGTCCGACCGCATGGTTTCGCGTCCGATGGCGGTGGGCTCCTCCTTGCTGACGTCGTGGTCGATGTAGTTCGTCGCGAAGCACTCGTCCATGACGCTCATGTCGCCGGCCATGGCGGCTTCCTGGAACACCCGGTTCACGAGCTGCTTGTTGAGGTGCTCGTCGCGGACCACATCGAGGTTCATGAACTTCGGCATTCCCTCGCAGAGGGCCACCATTTCCTGGAACATCCGGTCCGTCTCGGGGAGTTGAGAGTTCTTCATCGCCTCCTCGTACGAGGCGAACTCCACCATGTCCACGTAGTGGTGCCGGGCCTCGCGGTCCTGGCCGATCATCGTGTGCGTGGCGGTGCGCCTGCCGCTGCTCTGCTCCGCCCAGCGGTCGATGAGCGCGTTCATCTCATCGAACCGCGTGGTCTCGTAATCGATCACTTGTACGAATGTCATCGCGTCGCCTCCCGCTGGAGATGGGACATGTCCATTTTAGGGAGGGTTCACCCGTTCGGCGGCTCGGTGGCGGGAAGACCGGCGGGTCACGAACGCTACTGGGGCCCGTACTTGCGGCCCGTACGCGAGGACACCCCGCCCAGCAGTCCGCGCGGTGTCAGTTTCACCACGCCCATCAGCGCCTTGTACCGCGGGTCCGGGACCGACACCGTCTTCCCCCGCGCCAGGTCGGCCAGGGCCGCCGCCACCAGCTTGTCGGCGTCCAGCCACATCCAGCCGGGGATGTTGTCCGTGCCCATGCCGGCGCGCTGGTGGAACTCCGTGCGGACGAAGCCGGGGCACAGCGCCATCAGCCGCACCCCGGACCCCGCCAGGTCCCGTGCCGCACCCTGGGTGAACTGCACGACCCAGGCCTTGCTCGCCCCGTACGTGCCGCGCGGCACGAAGGCGGCGACCGAGGCCACGTTGATCACGCCGCCGCGGCCGCGCGAGCGCATCGACTCCGTGGCCGCCGAAGTCAGCCGCAGGACCGCCTCGATGTGCACCTTCAGCATGGTCAGCTCGTCGGCCATGGAGACCTCGAGATAGCGGCCCTTGTTGCCGAAGCCGGCGTTGTTGACCAGCAGGTCCACCGGGTGCGTACGGTCGCCGAGGCGCTGCTCCACCGCCGCGATCCCCTCCTCGGTGGAGAGGTCGGCGGCCAGCGCCTCGGCCTCGATCCCGTGCCGGTCGTGCAGCTCGGTGGCCTGCTCGCCGAGCCGTTTGGTGTCGCGCGCGACCAGCACCAGGTTGTGCCCCTGGGCGGCGAGCCGCCGGGCGAAGGCGGCGCCGATGCCCGCCGTGGATCCCGTAATCAACGCAGTCGTCATAGGCGCAACCTAGCCGCCCCGGGTGACGGAGCTACCGCGCCCCGGCGCCGGCCCCGTGCTTCTCCATGTACAGGCGCGCCCGCTCGTGGGCCGCCGGTTCCATCGCCGCCCCCGCCGCCAGGGTGCGCGGCAGCAGCGCGCGCTCGGTGGTGAAGGCGCGGAACCACAGCTCCACCGTCACGTCGTGGTCCGGCCGGTGGATGATCTCGACCGGGTCGCCGGGGGAGACAGTGCCCTCCCGGATCACCCGCAGGTACGCGCCCGGCCGGACCACCTGGGTGAACCGCTTGACCCAGCCGGTCTCGCCCATGACCCCCTGGAAGGTCCGGCAGGGGATGCGGGCCGAGGCCACTTCGAGGACGAGCTCCGCGCCGACCCGCCAGCGGTCGCCGAGCCGCGCGGTGTTCAGGTCGATGCCGGAGGTGGTGAAGTTCTCCCCGAAGGTCCCGCCGGGCAGCTCGCGGCCCAGCTCGCCCTCCCACCAGTCCAGGTCCTCGCGCGCGTACGCGTAGACGGCCTGGTGGTCGCCGCCGTGGTGGCGCCGGTCGCAGACGGCGTCGCCCTCCAGGCCGCTGCCGAGGCCGGTGGCCTTCGAGCCGGGGGTCCGGACGCGGACCGGGCCGGGGACGGGGCGCTTGCCGATGCCCGTCACCCCGCCCTCGGCGTCGGTGCAGTCGACGGCCGTGGCGCGGCCGAGGTTCACGGAGATCAGTTGCATGGTGCCCATGGGAGGACACGCTAGCGGCGAGCGGGACCCAAAGCGTCCCGGAGACATTCACGCAGCAGTCAAAGCAGGCCTTATGCTCGAAGGGTGATCGAGGCACGTCATCTCCGCGTTCTGCGCGCCGTCGCCGGAACCGGTTCCTTCTCCGCCGCCGCCCGCGAGCTCGGCTGCACCCAGCCCGCCGTTTCCCAGCAGATGAAGGCGCTGGAGCAGTCGGCCGGCACGCCGCTGCTCATCCGCACCGGGCGCGAGATGCGGCTGACCCAGGCCGGTGAGGCCCTGGTGCGGCACGCCGCGGGGATCCTGGCCGGGCTGACCGCCGCCGAGGAGGAGGTCGCGGCCATCGCCGGGCTGCGCGCCGGCCGGGTCCGGCTCGTGTCCTTCCCCAGCGGCAGCTCCACGCTGGTGCCGACCGCGCTCGCGGCGATGCGCGCCGAGCACCCGGGCACCCGGATCTCGCTGGTCGAGGCGGAGCCGCCGCGCTCGGTGGAGATGCTGCGCGAGGGCGACTGCGACCTGGCACTGGCCTTCCGCTACGGCGGGGCCGCCGGCTCCGCCGCGGAGTGGGAGGACCTCGTCGTGCGGCCGCTGCTGACGGACCGGCTCGTCGGGCTGGTCCCGGAGGGGCACCGGCTGGCCGGGGCGGAGCGCGTGGGCATGGGGGAGCTGGCCGACGAACCCTGGATCGCGGGCTGTCCGCGCTGCCGCCGCCACCTGGTGGAGGTGTGCGAGGCCGTGGGCTTCACCCCGCGCATCGACTTCGCCACCGACGACTACCCGGCGGTGGTCGGCCTCGTCGGCGCGGGGCTGGGCGTCGCGGTGCTGCCGGAGCTCGCGGTGGAGTCCGTACGGGCCAAGGGCGTGAGCACGGTCGTCGTGGAGCCGGCCGTCGAGCGGGAGGTCGTGGCGCTGACCCTGCCCGACCTGGCCCGGGTGCCGGCGGTGGCCGCGACCCTGGCCGAACTGGAGCGGGCCGCCACGCGCTGACGGCCCGCGCGCAACCGGCCGTACGCACACACTCGAGCGGGTGCGTACGGCCGAACGCGTGAATTCCGGGCCCGGCGGCGACACGCCCGGATGTGAAAGTGATCGGAAGAAACGTTCCTTCGGGCGTTTCGGCGGACGCTCAGTCCGGAGCGATCGGACCGATCGCACTCGACGCGGGGATCAGACGGTGCCGGGCGCGACCCATCAGCTCTTCGCGTTCGTCCTCGGTCAGACCTCCCCACACTCCGTAGGGCTCGCGGACGGCGAGTGCGTGCGCGGCACATTCCGCGCGGACCGGGCATCGCATGCAGACCTCTTTAGCCGAGGCCTCGCGCGCGCTCCTGGCCGCGCCCCGCTCGCCTTCCGGGTGGAAGAAGAGGGAGCTGTCGACCCCGCGGCAGGCAGCCAGCAGCTGCCAGTCCCAGAGGTCGGCGTTCGGGCCGGGGAGGCGGGAGAAATCTGCCATTGGTAGTCCTCGTTGGTGCCGGTACTGAGGCGGATACGGTCGATGTCTCCAAGGGTCTCCACACCTACTGTCGGAGTAGATGTAAATATGACTCATTGGGAATCTAGCCTCAGACACGTGCCAAACGGAAGGAAAGCCGCCAAATAGGGCATAGCTCCAGATGGAGGACGCATGACTTGTGGCGTCGCCGCCGTGATCGCTTCCTCACGTAGAGTGCCGAAGGTGTCCGTCCGACCCGTAACTCTTTCGAGTGACCATCGTTGAGAGTGCGAAGGCGGTTGAACCAATAAGTTCTCGGACAGGTGTCCGGGGGCATCGACCGCACAGGTGACGATACGTACCAGCCTGGAGGCTCAAGGTGACGCGCATCAGCAGCTGCGGAGGGCGGTCATGACATCCGTCCTCGTCTGCGACGACTCCCCGCTTGCCCGAGAGGCGCTCCGTCGCGCGGTTGCCACCGTGCCCGGCGTCGAGCGTGTGACGACGGCGGCCAACGGCGAGGAAGTCCTCCGCCGCTGGGGCGCCGACCGCTCCGACCTGATTCTGATGGATGTACGGATGCCGGGGCTCGGCGGCGTGGAGACGGTCCGCCGACTGCTCTCGGCCGACCCCGGTGCCCGCATCATCATGCTGACGGTCGCCGAGGACCTGGACGGCGTGGCCCTCGCGGTCGCCGCCGGCGCCCGTGGTTACCTGCACAAGGACGCCTCGCGCGCCGAACTGCGGGCCACGGTCACCCAGGCCCTCGCCGACCCGACCTGGCGACTGGCCCCGCGCCGGCTCCGCTCGGCCGAGATGGGCGCCGCGCCCACGCTCACCGCGCGCGAGATCCAGGTGCTGGAGGGCATGAGCCACGGCCGGTCCAACGCGGAGATCGGGCGCGAGCTCTTCCTCTCCGAGGACACGGTCAAGACGCACGCCCGCAGGCTGTTCAAGAAGCTCGGCGCCTCGGACCGGGCGCACGCGGTGGCACTCGGATTCCGCTGGGGTCTGGTCCGCTGACCCGCTGGTCGTGGCCGGGCCCGGCCCGGTCCGCCGCAGACCGCGGACCGTCGAGAGCGGTCCCGTCCGCCACGGGCGGACGGGGCGGCGCGCCGCCCTCGTTTTCGGTGTAGCCCTGTCCCGCCGTACCCGGTGCGCACCCGGGGATTGGCGGGGCACAATCCGGGGGACGTCTCGCTTCGTGCGCGATGCCGCATCCTTGAGGGTGTGGAGTCTCTCGGAGACTATTCGGCCGAGCGGGAGGGGAGGGCGCAGATGACGAGCTCAGGCGCACCCGCTCATAACGCTTCGATGCACAACAAGGGCCACGGTGCCGCGGATGCTCCGGCGCCAAGGCACCATGGATTGATGCGCGACGACGAGGCCCTGGGGTCACCCGCGGCCACAGGCCCCACCGGCGCCGCCAAAGGCGGCAGTGCCGGGGGCG
Organism: Streptomyces sp. MB09-01; assembly: GCF_033794505.1. NCBI lineage: Bacteria > Bacillati > Actinomycetota > Actinomycetes > Kitasatosporales > Streptomycetaceae > Streptomyces > Streptomyces sp. MB09-01. Next base: position 20,561 of record NZ_JARAYQ010000116.1, read on the forward strand.
TCAGCGCGCTCGTACGCCGGGCGGTCGAGGGTGACGAACAGGCCACGCACGACCTGCTCGCCTTCGTGCACCCCCTCGCGATCCGCTACTGCCGCACCCGGCTGTCGCGGCTCCCGGGTGATGCCCGCCACTTCGTGGAGGACCTGGCGCAGGAGGTCTGCGTCGCCGTCCTGATGGCCCTGCCGCGCTACCGCGACACCGGACGGCCCTTCGAGGCCTTCGTCTTCGCCATCGCCGCGCACAAGGTCGCCGACCTGCAGCGGGCCGCCATGCGGCACCCGGGCAGCACGGCCGTGCCCTCCGACGAGATGCCGGAACGGCCCGACGACTCACTGGGTCCGGAGGAGCGGGCGCTGCTCAGCAGCGACGCCGCCTGGGCCAAGAAGCTGCTGGCCAACCTTCCGGAGAACCAGCGCGAGCTCCTCGTCCTGCGGGTGGCCGTCGGGCTGACCGCGGAGGAGACCGGGCAGATGCTCGGAATGTCCCCCGGAGCCGTGCGCGTGGCACAGCACCGGGCACTCAGCCGGCTGCGGGCGCTCGCCGAGCAGTAGGAACTGTCGTAGGAAGCGACGAAACTTCTGCTTGACCTTGGTCGTGGAATGAGACGCGTCGGTATCCCGTTAGCATGGACATCCGCGCTGAGCAAGACCATTTGGGAAGGTGTCATGACCGCCGACGGAGTGCCCGACAAATTCGCCACGCTCGGACTGACCTACGACGACGTGCTGCTGCTGCCGGGCGCGTCGGACATGTCGCCTGATGCGATCGACACCTCTTCCCTGATCTCGCGGAACGTCCGTGTGAACGTTCCCCTGCTGTCCGCGGCCATGGACAAGGTCACCGAGGCCCGGATGGCCATCGCGATGGCCCGCCAGGGCGGCGTCGGCGTGCTGCACCGCAACCTCTCCATCGCCGACCAGGCCAACCAGGTCGACCTGGTCAAGCGCTCCGAGTCCGGCATGGTCACCGACCCGATCACGGTGCACCCGGACGCGACCCTCGGCGAGGCCGACCAGCTCTGCGCGAAGTTCCGCATCTCCGGCGTCCCGGTCACCGACGCCGCCGGCAAGCTCCTCGGCATCGTCACCAACCGCGACATGGCCTTCGAGTCGGACCGCAGCCGCCAGGTGCGCGAGGTCATGACCCCGATGCCGCTGGTCACGGGCAAGGTCGGCATCTCCGGCGTGGACGCCATGGAGCTGCTGCGCCGCCACAAGATCGAGAAGCTTCCGCTGGTCGACGACGCGGGCATCCTCAAGGGCCTCATCACGGTCAAGGACTTCGTCAAGGCCGAGAAGTACCCGAACGCCGCCAAGGACAAGGACGGCCGGCTGCTCGTCGGCGCGGCCGTCGGCGTCGCCGGCGACGCGTACGACCGCGCCCAGGCCCTGATCGAGGCGGGCGCCGACTTCATCGTCGTCGACACCGCCCACGGCCACTCCCGGCTGGTCGGCGACATGGTCGCCAAGATCAAGTCGAACTCCACCGTCGACGTCATCGGCGGCAACGTCGCCACCCGCGACGGCGCCCAGGCGCTCATCGACGCCGGCTGCGACGGCATCAAGGTCGGTGTCGGCCCCGGTTCCATCTGCACCACGCGCGTGGTCGCCGGCATCGGCGTCCCGCAGGTCACCGCGATCTACGAGGCCTCGCTCGCCGCCAAGGCGGCCGGCGTCCCGGTCATCGGCGACGGCGGCCTGCAGTACTCCGGCGACATCGCCAAGGCCCTGGTCGCCGGCGCCGACACGGTGATGCTCGGTTCGCTGCTCGCGGGCTGCGAGGAGTCCCCGGGCGAGCTGCTCTTCATCAACGGCAAGCAGTTCAAGTCCTACCGCGGCATGGGCTCGCTCGGTGCGATGCAGTCCCGTGGCGACCAGCGCTCCTTCTCCAAGGACCGCTACTTCCAGGAGGGCGTGGGCGGCGACGACAAGCTCATCCCCGAGGGCATCGAGGGCCAGGTCCCGTACCGCGGCCCGCTGTCCGCGGTCGTGCACCAGCTCGTCGGCGGCCTGCGCCAGTCGATGTTCTACGTCGGCGGCCGCACCGTCCCCGAGCTGCAGGACCGGGGCCGCTTCGTGCGGATCACCTCGGCGGGGCTCAAGGAGAGCCACCCGCACGACATCCAGATGACGGTGGAAGCACCGAACTACTCCCGCAAGGGATAGCGGCCGCCGCAGAGGGGCGGGCCCGGATGACCGGGGCCCGCCCCTTCGGCGTGGGGGCCGGTCGTCCGTACAGCGGTCACCGGAACGCGGGCCCCCGGGGTTCGGGGATACTGGACGGGCAGACCCAGAGGAAAGGCCACCACACGTGACTGAGATCGAGATCGGGCGCGGCAAGCGCGGCCGCAGGGCGTATGCGTTCGACGACATCGCCATCGTCCCGAGCCGGCGTACCCGGGACCCGAAGGAGGTCTCGATCGCCTGGCAGATCGACGCGTACCGCTTCGAGCTCCCCTTCCTGGCCGCCCCCATGGACTCGGTCGTCTCCCCGCAGACCGCGATCCGCATCGGCGAGCTCGGCGGCCTCGGCGTGCTGAACCTCGAAGGCCTGTGGACCCGGTACGAGGACCCGCAGCCGCTGCTCGACGAGATCGCCGAGCTGGACGAGGATGCCGCCACGCGCCGCCTCCAGGAGATCTACTCTGCGCCGATCCAGGCCGACCTGATCCGCCAGCGGATCAAGGAGGTGCGCGACTCGGGCGTCGTCACCGCCGCCGCGCTCTCCCCGCAGCGCACCGCCGAGTTCTCCAAGGCGGTCGTCGACGCGGGCGTGGACATCTTCGTGATCCGCGGCACCACCGTGTCGGCCGAGCACGTCTCGGGCGCCGCCGAACCGCTGAACCTCAAGCAGTTCATCTACGAGCTCGACGTCCCGGTCATCGTGGGCGGCTGCGCCACCTACACGGCGGCCCTGCACCTGATGCGCACCGGCGCCGCGGGCGTTCTGGTCGGCTTCGGCGGCGGCGCCGCGCACACCACGCGCAACGTGCTCGGCATCCAGGTCCCCATGGCGACCGCCGTCGCGGACGTGGCCGCGGCCCGCCGCGACTACATGGACGAGTCCGGCGGCCGCTACGTGCACGTCATCGCCGACGGGGGCGTGGGCTGGTCGGGCGACATCCCGAAGGCCGTCGCCTGTGGCGCTGACGCCGTGATGATGGGCTCCCCGCTGGCCCGTGCCACCGACGCGCCCGGCAAGGGCAACCACTGGGGCATGGAGGCCGTCCACGAGGACGTGCCGCGCGGCAAGAAGGTCGACCTGGGCACCGTCGGCACCACCGAGGAGATCCTCACCGGTCCCTCGCACACCCCGGACGGCTCGATGAACATCTTCGGCGCCCTGCGCCGCTCGATGGCCACCACCGGCTACAGCGAGCTCAAGGAGTTCCAGCGGGTCGAGGTGACGATCGCGGACTCGCAGCACAGCCGCTGACCGCTCCGCCCGTACGCCGGAGGGCCGGCACCCCGTGTGGGGTGCCGGCCCTCCGGCGTACGCGGTGCGGCCCGGTCAGTCGCCCATCTTCTTGGCGGCGCCGAAGGCGGCGAAGCCGCCGATCCCGAGGAAGACGTAGGACATGAAGTCCGCGCTCTCCTTCCAGAGGTCGTTCAGGCCGCCGATGCCGATCTCGCTGAGCACCTCGCCCACGCCGACCTTGCCGTAGTCGGCGATCGCCAGCGCGATGAAGAAGAGCTGGCCGAGGTAGACGGCGCCGAGGGAGAGCGCGGCGGCGACCGCGGGCAGGACCGGGTTGCGGCCGCCGATCTTGCCGGCGGCGAGGCCGACGAGGAGGCCGACGCCGATCGCCGCGTAGCCGATCTCGCGCTCGATGGCGTTCATGATGCCGCCGTACGCGCCCGCCGCGACGAGGGCCGCGACGACGGCCGCGACGATGCCGAGACCGATGTTGCCGGTGCGGGCCGGGGCCGGGGCGGGCGCCGGGCTGAAGGAGTCGGGCGCGGGCGGCGTGAAGTTCTGGCTCATTGGGAAATCCCCCCCAGGGATGCGCGGGGCACACGTGTCCAGGGGGACGTATGTGCGAGATAAGTGATGCCGCAGGCTAGCAGCCGCGACGGACATTCACGGGGAGGATTTCCAGGCCGTCACAGGCGGTGGGCCGCGCCCACCGGGCTGGCGCCGCGGGTGTCCAGCAGCAACTGGGCCTTCACGGCAAGACCTTGCAGGTCATAGGTGCGGTGGTGCTGGAGCAGGATCGTCAGGTCGGCGTTGGCGGCGGCCTCGTACAACGATTCGGCGCGGGGGACCGGCTGGTCCCTGACCCGCCAGCCCGTGATGTACGGGTCGTGGTAGCTGATCAGCGCCCCGAGGTCGAGCAGACGGCTGGCGATCTCGCGGGCCGGGGAGCCCTCCTGGTCGGCGAGGTCGGGCTTGTAGGTGACGCCCAGGAGGAGGACGCGGGCGCCGCGGGCCGACTTGCCGTGCTCGTTCAGCAGGGTGGCGGAGCGCTGGATGACGTACTGCGGCATCCGGTTGTTGATCTCCTGCGCCAGGCCGACCATGCGCAGGGGGTGGCCGGGGGTGCGCGTGGTGTGGGGG
>NZ_JARAYQ010000117.1:0-25088 GCF_033794505.1 Streptomyces sp. MB09-01
TCCCTCCCCGGTGCGCTCTGGTGGCGCCGCCGGAGCATCTCCTACCATCGGGGCACGCGTGGGGGAGGGGGGTGCGTGGATGGCGGCACATGCCGGGCGGCTGGAGCGCTTCGTGGCCTGGGTGCTGCGCAATGCCGATGTCGTCGTCGCCCTGTTGGTCGCGATGGCGGTCGGTTTCCTGGACATCTTCGGTGACGTCGTCAGCGACGACGTGGCCTCCGGCGCCACCCTGGTCGTCCTCGGTCTGCTCGCGACCGGGTCGATCGTGGAGCGGGTGCGCCGGCCCGCGAGCATCCAGGAGGCGATGAGCGGGACCCGCCGGGCCCTGGAAGACCTCGCCATGGTGCGCTCGCTGTCGGGCAACGAGGTCGGCGAAGCGCTGCGCAAGGCCCGGCAGCACACCAACCTCTGGTACTTCAAGGGCGGTACGGGAACCTACCTGCGGGCCGTCACCCTGCCGCTGTGCGTGCGCGCGGCGAAGGAACAGCGCTCGCAGCTCAACGTGAAGATCGACATCGTGAACCCGGCCGACGAACGGGCCTGCGCCGCGTACGCCCGCTTCCGCCAGATGTTCGGCGTGCAGCGTCGTGGAGACGACCTGTGGACCACCGACCGGGTCCGCCGGGAGTCGTACGCCACCGTCCTCGCCGCCTGCTGGTACCAACGGCAGTTGACGACACTCGAGATCAGCGTGCACCTGTCGTCCGCCGTGCCGACCCTGCGCTTCGACCTGTCCGAGACCTGCCTCGTCATCACCCAGGACGACCAGTCCCGGGTGAACCTGCTCGTGGAACGGGGCCAGCCGCTCTACGACTACTACGTCACCGAGCTGCACCAGAGCCGTGAGCAGGCGACCGTGCTCGACCTGCGCGTCGCCTCGCCGCTCGGCCAGGAGCCGACCGTCGACGAGGTGCGCACGCTCTTCGACGACCTTCGGCTTCCGCTGCCGCGCGTCTTCACCGACAGCGACATCGGCAAGATCATCGAGAAGGCGCTGCACGCGGAGGACCCCTACAGGAGGTGAGGCGCTGCGGCGCGTGCCATGGACCGCGAGCTGGAAAGAACCCTTGTCACCCTGGAGGAAATAGCCTCCGGCGAAAGGGAGTTGCGTGCCGTTCGGCATCCACTCGGATTCCTCTGCCTGCCGCTGCTGAGAGAGGGCCCGCGCGGGATCTGCGTCCATCTCTTCGACTCCGGCAGCCGCGCCGAGCCGGACGCGTCGCCCATGCACGCCCACAGCTGGGAGCTGCGCAGCCGCGTGCTGTACGGGCGGGTGGCCAACCTTCCCGTACGGACGACCGCGGTGGGCGACGGCGAAGGGGGCGCGACCCACCGCGTGTTCGAGGTGCACAGCGGCAGCGACGGCGTGGACGAGATCCGCCCCACCGACCTGCTGGTGCGCAGCGAGCCCGGGCCCGCCCAGGTCAGCTCCGGCGGGGAGACGTACACCCTGGCCGCGGGCGAGTTCCACGCCACCGCCCTGGAGGGCCCGGAACCCGCCGCCACCCTGGTGCACGGGTTCTCCGTCCCCGGGCAGGCCGACCTCTCGCTCGGGCCGCTCGACGGCCGCCCGCGCCGTACGACCCGCCGGCTGTGCGACACCGTGCAGACCGTACGCAGCGTCCACACCGTCCTCAGGAGGATCGATGCCGAACAGCGGGCCTGATTTCGACCGCGAGAGGCGCGTCGCCGTCGCCGCGGCGGAGGAGGCGGGCGGCCTGCTGCGCCGGCGCTTCGGTACGGCGTACTGCCTGCGGACGAAGGGCGAGTCCGGGGACGTGCAGGTCGATCTCGACCTCGCCGCCGAGCGGCTGGTGCTCGGCCGGATCCAGCGCCACTTCCCGCACGACCGGATCCTGTCCGAGGAGGCCGGGCTCCTCGACGCGGCGGGCGAGCGCACCTGGCTGGTCGACCCGCTGGACGGCAGCAACAACGTCGCGATCGGGCTGCCCGCGTACGTGGTGGGCATCGGGCTGTGCCTGGGCGGCGCCCCGGTGATGGGCGTGGTGCACGAGCCGGTCACCGGGCAGACCTGGCACGCGGTCAGGGGGCACGGGGCCCACGGCGCATCCGGCCCGCTGCCCGGCCCCGATCCCGTGCTGGCGCGCCCCGGGCCCGTCGTCGCCTGGACCCAGGGGTACGCCGTGGAGCGCGGCGACCCGACGGCGGTGGCACTGCGGGCCGCGCTCGAACTGCGCTGCCGGCGCGTGCTGCAGCTGTGGGCACCGCTGCTCGGCTGGAGCCTGCTGGCACGCGGCACGATCGACGCGTTCGTCGGCTACCGGGCGGAGGGCGTGGACCTGCCGACCGGAGCGCTGCTCGCGGCCGAGACGGGGGTGGAGCTGCGCACGCTGTCCGGAGCGCGGTTCCGGCCCGGCTTCAGCGGGGACGACAGCCGGCGCAGCTATGTGGCGGCGCGCGGCGAGACCCTCGCGTACCTGCTGGGGGAGGTGGGCGAGGCGACCCGGCCCGTGGCGTGAGCGGGCACGCGCGTGGCGTGCCGCTGCGCGTGGCGTGACCCTGCGCGTTGCGTGCCGCGTGACCGGCACACCGCGTGCCCCGGCCCGGGCCACGGCCCGCGCCGGACGTGGCTCACGTGGTGGCGGCCAGTGCCAGCGTCGCCGCCAGTGTGCCCGTCACGGCCAGGACCAGCCCCGTACCGAGGAAACGGCCCAGCTCGATCTGCGTGCCGTGCCAGCGGCACCGCTCGAACCACAGCAGGGTGGCCAAGGAGGCCCACGGGGTGACGACGGGGCCCACGTTGACGCCTATGAGCTGCGCGAGGAGCTGGTGGTGGTTGGCCTCGGGGATGGCCGCCTCGCCCGCCATGTAGGCCGGAAGGTTGTTCAGCGCGTTGGAGAAGCCCGCCCCGACCGCCGCGGACCTCAGCATGCCGACGACGCCGTTGTCCGACCCCATCGCCGTCGCCAGGATCTCGTGCAGCCCGTGTGCGTTGACGGTCTCCACGACCAGGAACATCCCCGGAACGAGGACCAGCAGCCGCCAGGGGACCAGGGAGAGGCGCAGCGCCTCCCTGCTGCGCACCGCGAAGGCCACCACCACGATCAGCGCGGCCGTCATCGACGCCGACCACAACGGCACGTCGGCGAGGATCGCGAGAAGGAAGCCGGTGCACGCCACCGCGCACACCCGGAACAGGACCGGGTCCGCCGGGCGCGGCGCCGACGGCGGCTCGTAGCGGAGCGCGCCGCGGCGTCCCGGACGCCAGTAGAAGCCCCACAGGCAGGCCATCGTGACCGCGATGGAGGCCAGCTGCGGGGCCCACATGGTGGCCGCCATCTCCGACGGAGCCAGGGCGACCCGGTCCGCGGCCAGCAGGTTCGTCAGGTTCGACACGGGCAGCAGCAGGCTCGCCGTATTGGCCAGCCAGACCGTGGTCATCGCCAGCGGCACGGCCGCGATGCCCACCCGGGTCGCCAGCGCCAGCATCACCGGGGTCAGCAGCACCGCCGTGGTGTCCAGGTTGAGGGTGATGGTGGTGACGGACGCGAACAGCACGCACAGTACGAACAGCAGGGGATAGCTTCCCCGCCCGGCCCGCGCCACCCAGGTGGCGACCACGTCGAAGACCTGCGCCCTGCCGGTCAGCTCGGCGAGGACGATGACCGTGGCGAGGAACACCAGCAGCGGACCGATGCGCTCCAGCACCTCGCCGGCGGGCTCGGCGGGCAGCAGGCCCGTGGCGACGCAGAGCACGCCGAGGGCGAGCAGGCCGCCGGCCAGCCAGTCCAGTGGATGCAGCCGCTTGAGGAGGGACACGTCGAACAGATTCGCACGTACGCGCGGTCGGCCGTCAGGCGGCCCGGATGGATCCGGACAGGCCCGCTCGGGCGGGGTGACTCCTACCATGGTTCCCATGATGACGGATGGGCAATTCGGTGCTCCCGCAAGAGAATTCGACTTCTTCATCAGCTACTCGCCGGCCGACGAACCATGGGCGGCCTGGATCGCCTGGACCCTGGAGGAAGCCGGCTACCGCACGGTCGTGCAGGCCTGGGACTTCGTACCGGGAACCAATTTCATAGACTTCATGGACCGCGGGGTCAGCGAGTCCCGGGCCGTGATCGCCGTACTGTCCCGCCATTACGAACGCTCCACCTACGGACGCATGGAATGGCAGGCCGCTCTGCGCGCATCGCCCGAGTCCCCCGAACGACGGCTGCTGACCGTGCGGGTGGACGACATGCCGATCGAGGGACTGCTCGCCACCATCACCTACGTCGACCTGGTGGGCGTGGCCGACATCGACGCCGCCCGCTCCCTGCTGCTGACCCGGGTCGAGCAGGCCGTCGACGGACACGCCCGCCCCGGCCGCCGGCCCGGCTATCCGGGCAGCGGCCCCGCGCCCGTCCGCCACCCGGAGCAGCCGAACCCGGCCCAGCCGCAGCCGAGCGCACTCGCCGGCCCCGGCTGGGCCGGGCGCCGGCGGCCGGCCCGGGCACCGCTCTACCCGCAGGACTCCGCGGCCGGCGGCGGCCGGGGCCAGGACGCCGTGACCGTCCTGCACCTGGCCGGCCCGGACTTCGGGCGGGGCCGGGAGCCCGACTCGCTCAGCCGGCAGATCCGCGGCGACCTGATCATGCTCAGGGACGCGGGCGCCCCCGCCCCCGACCTGATGGTGGTGACCGGGGACCTCACCGCGTCCGGCAGTCCGCGCGAGTGCGACCAGGCCCTCAGCTTCCTGACGGCCCTGCGGTCCCAGCTCGACCTGTCCCCCCAGCGCGTGATGGTGGTGCCGGGCGCCCAGGACGTGAACCAGGCCGCGTCCCAGGCCTACTTCCACACCTGCGAGGCAGACGAGGTCGCGCCGCAGCCGCCGTACTGGCCCAAGTGGCGCCACTACACCCGGCTCTTCCGCGGCCTCTACCAGGGCCTGGACACCGTCTTCGACAGCGATCAGCCCTGGACCCTCTTCCCGGTGCCGGAACTGAGCACGGTCGTCGCCGGGTTCAACTCCTCCATGGCCTACAGCCACCGCCCCGAGGAGCAGTACGGGTACATCGGCCGTGACCAGGCCGCCTGGTTCGCCGAGGCCATGCGCCGCTACGAGGAGGAGGGCTGGCTGCGCATCGGCGCGCTCCGCCACCCGCTCACCGACGACCGCCGCCCCGGCGACGCCATCGGCGGCCCCGGCGGTCTGCGCGACGCCGACACCCTCGCCCGGCTGGCCGCCCCGCGGCTGCACCTGCTGCTGCACGGCCCGACCGGCGGCCCGCGCACCCTCACCGGCGTCCCCAGCCGCACGCAGCTGCCCGGCGCCGCCGGCGAACTGCCGCTCTTCGGATCCGCCGCCCCCGCCCGCTTCCAGCTCCTGCGGGTCACCGCGGACGGAGTCACCCGCTGGGACGACCGGATCACGGCCGCGGGGGAGCACTTCCCCGGCGACTGGAGGCAGACCCGCCGCGTCTTCCCCGTCCCCGAACTGCCCGCCGTCATCACCGTCGAGCATACGCAGGGCAGGGCTCCCCTCGAGGATCCGGCCGCCTCCCTCATCGAGCGGGTGAAGGAGATCTGCCGGGTGCGCAGGGAGGGCGTACGGCTGCGCGACGTCCCGCGCCGCGAACCGGCCGACATGGCGCAGATCATGGCCACCTGGCAGGAGCAGGAGGACGGCGTCGTGCAGCAGCAGCGCATCGCCGTGCACCCCGGCACCCCCACCGAGGAGGAGATCGACCGTTTCATCGCCCAGGTGCACGCGACCGACACCGGTTCCGAGGCCGTCCTGGTGTACGCGGGCGACGCCCCCGCGAGCGGGCTGCGGCAGCGGGCCGCCGGCCACGGCGTCCGGGTCCGGGTGCGCAGTTTCATCGAATTCCAGGGCCTGCTGGACCTGCGCGGCTACGTCGCCGCCCAGAGCGCCCGGCTCGCCGCGAGCGACCAGTACCCCCCGGGCCTCTACCTCCCCCAGCGCTACCGCGACGCCGACCGCAGCGACGGCCAGGACCGTGCCGGCCAAGAACGTGACGGGCTGGTCGAGGAACTGCTGGAACTGCTGGAGTCCGACCACGGCCGCTTCGTCCTGCTCCTCGGCGACTTCGGACACGGCAAGACCTTCGCCCTGCGCGAGCTGGCCCGCCGCATCCCCGAACACCTCCCCCACCTGACCCCGCTGCTGATCCCGCTCAACACCCTCGACCGGGCGCACAGCCTCGAAGGCCTGGTCGCCGCCCACCTGGCCGGGCACGGCGTCGACACCATCGACCTGCGGGCGCTGCGCTACATGCTCGCCCAGGGCCGTGTCGTCCTGCTCTTCGACGGCTTCGACGAACTGGTCCACCGGGTCAGCTACGACAGGGCCGCCGACCACCTCCAGGTCCTCCTCGACGCCGCAGTGGACAACGCCAAGATCGTGGTCAGCAGCCGCACCCAGCACTTCAAGTCCCACGCCCAGGTCCTCACCGCGCTCGGCGAACGCGTCGGCCTGCTGCCGCAGCGCCGCATCCTCTCCGTCGAGGGCTTCACCCCGGCCCAGATCCGCTCCTACCTGGTCCGCAGCTACGGCGACGAGCACGCGGCCGACCAGCGCTTCCAGCTCCTGCGCAACATCCCCGACCTGCTGATGCTCTGCCGCAACCCCCGGCTGCTCTCCTTCGTCGCCGACCTGAGCCAGGACCAGCTGCGGGCGGTCGCCGGAGCGGGCCGCGCGCTCAGCCCGGCCCGGCTCTACGAGGACGTGTTCACCTCCTGGCTCGGCTACGAGGAGCTCCGCGGCCAGGGAGGTCCCGGCGCCCCGCCCGGACTCACCGTCGACGAGCTGTGGGCCGCCGTGACCGCGCTGGCCTGGCGGCTGTGGGAGAGCGGCCGCAGCGCCCTGCGGCTCGACGAGCTCACCGAAACCGTGGCCGCCACCCTCAGCGAGCTCACCGAATCCCCGCTCACCCCGTCCGAGCGGGCCCAGGCCGTCGGCGCGGGCAGCCTGCTGGTGCGCAGCGACGACGGCGTGTTCCAGTTCATCCACGGCTCCGTCATCGAATGGCTCGTGGCACGGGAGGCCGCACGCCAGCTCGCCCGGGGCCAGCACACCCTGCTCCACGCCCGCCCGTTCAGCCAGCTCGCCGTCGAGTTCTTCTGCGACCTCGCCGACCACGAACGGTGCGCCCGATGGGTGCGCGACGCCCTCGACTCATCCGGTAGCGGGATCAACGACGCCGCCCGCGCCAACGCCGTCCGGATCAGCGACCGGCTCCGGGTGCCCGCCAACGCCGACCTGAGGGGCGCCCGGCTGGCCGGTGAGGACCTCTCGCACCGCGACTTCTCCGGGGTCGACCTCAGCGACGCCGATCTGACGGACACCCGGCTGGTGGGCGCCAACCTCTCGGGCGCCCGGCTGCGGGGCACCCGGCTGACCGGAGCCCGCCTCGACCGGGCCGACCTGAGCCGCGCCGACCTGACCGGCGCGAACCTGAGCCGGGCCCGGCTGACCCGCGCCGACCTGCGGGGCGCCGCGCTGACCGGCAGCGCCTGGCACCGGGCCGCACTGATCGACGTGACGATGGACGACGCGGTGCGCGCGGCTCCCGAGCTCCGGACCGCCTCGATCGCCCCGGGGATGCCGGTGGACGCCGGGTTCCGGCCGTCGGCGGTCGGCGTCCCGTACGGCTTCGGCATGCGCACCAGCCGCCTCCCCGAGCCCATCGCGTACAGCACCGACGGCGAACTCCTCGCCGTCGGCAGCGAGGACGGCTCCATCCTGGTCTGCGGCGCCGACGACGGCCGGGCGGTGCGCACCCTCCAGGGGCACGAAGGACGGGTGTACGCCGTGAAGTTCCGGCCCGACGTGATTGCCACCGGCGGCTCCGACGGCGCGGTCCGGCTCTGGGACCCGGTGACCGGAGCCTGCCGGCACAGCCTGACGGTGCACCCCGACGGCGTGTGGCCGGTCTCGTTCGACGCGGCCGGCACGCTCCTCGCCACGGGCGACCGCGAAGGCCTGGTCACGGTGTGGGACGTGGCCACGGGCGGGCCCGTGCACCGGCTGCCCGGCCACACCGCGCCCGTCTACACCGCGGTCTACGGCCCGGGCGGCATACTGCTCACCGGCGACGCGACCGCGAAGGTACGCCTCTGGGACCTGGCCACCGGGCACTGCGTCCGGGAGATCGAAGGCCATCAAGGTGCCGTCTACCGCGCCCGGTTCAGCCCGGACGGCACGCTCTTCGCGACCGCCGACCGGGGCGGGGGCGGGCGCGGCGGGACCGTGCGGATCTGGCGGACGGCCGACGCACGGCTGCTGCACGAGTTCACCGGGCACACCGGCCGCGTCTACGTCCTCGACTTCCACCCCGAGGGCAACCTCCTGGCCAGCGGCTGCACCGACGGCCAGGTACGGCTGTGGGACCCGGTCGTCGGCACCCCCGCCGGAACCCTCGAACGGGGCACGGGCGCCGTCTACCAAGTGCTCTTCGGCGACGAGGGCAAGCTCCTCGCCGCCTGCGACAGCAACGGCGCCGTCCGGCTGTGGACGGTCACCACCGGGCGGCCGCACGGCTACACGATCGCCCTCCACCCCCAGCAGCCGGCCGAGCACCGGGGCACCGCCTGGGCGTGCGCCTTCCGGCCCGGCGACAGCCAACTGCTCACCGTCGGCAACGACGGCGGCGCGCAGATCTGGGATTCCGCCACCGGCCAGGGCAAGCGCATCCTGCGCGGCCACGGCCGGCGGATCAGCGGCGTGGCCTTCAGCGCGGACGGCGCGCAGCTGGCGACGGCCGGCAACGACGGAGTCGTACGGCTCTGGGAGACGCGCACGGGACGGCGTACGGACGAGCTCTCCGGGCGCGGAGACCGGCTGGTCTCGGCGGCGTTCAGCCCCGCCGAGCCCCTCCTGGCCACGGCCAGCAACGACGGGGACATGTACCTGTGGGACCCGGGGCGCGGCGAATACCTCAGGGAGCTCGACGCCGAGACCGAGCACGTCTGGGCGGAGGCCTTCAACGCCGACGGCACCCTGCTCGCCACCGCCAACGACGACGACTCCGTGCGCGTCTGGTTCCGTCCCACCGGTTCCCCGGTCTCGAACCTGACCGGGCACCGGGGCCGGGTCCGCTCGATCGCCTTCCGCCCGGACGCCGACGTCCTGGCCACCGGCTGCGACGACAGCGTCGTACGGGTGTGGGACGCCAGGAGCGGCCGGCTCGTGGAGGAACTCGGCGGCAGCGGCGGGCACGCGGACCGGGTGTACGGCGTCGCGTACGGGCCGGGGAGCGCCTGGCTGGCCAGCGCGAGCTGGGACGGCAGCGCCATCGTCTGGCGGGACGGTGCGGCGGGTCCGCGCCTGCGCGGCCGCGGCGGCCGGCTGTGGGCCGTGGCCGCCCACCCGAGCCGCCCGCTCCTGGCGGTCGGCGGCGACGACCGGTCGGTGTGCCTGTGGAACGCGGAGACGGGGGAGCACGTCACCGACCTCGTCGGCCACACCGGCCGGGTGCTCTGCCTCGCCTTCTCCCCGGACGGTACGACGCTGGCGAGCGGCGCCGAGGACGGCACCGCACGGCTCTGGAACCTCCCGGCGGACGGCGGCCCGCCGGCGCTGCGCGCGACCCTGATGGGCATGACGGGCGGCTGGGCGGCGCTGACCCCGTCCGGCGGCTACAAGTACGAGGGCGATGTGACCGGTGAGTTCTGGCACGTCGTGGGAATGTCCCGGTTCACCCCGGGGGAACTCGACGAGTACCTGCCGGGCATCCACCGGCTGCCGCTGGGGGAGGAGCTGTGAGCCTGCGCGTCCTGGGCGCCGCCGTACGGGGCCCAGGACGCCGCCGGCGTCCGGGAGCGGCTACTCGTCGTCGCCGATCAGGAGTTCCTGGATCCGGCGGGCGACGGTCAGGGGATCCGCGTCGGCGGGGATCTCGAGGGTCACCCTGGCGCCGTGGGCCCTGATCTCGACCGCGCCCCCCGTCTCCGCGGACCGCCCGAAGTGGGTGCGGACGAGCTCCGTGAGCCGGAGGAAGGTGTCGGGTCCCTGGAGGAGGCTGATGGTGGCGGTGAGGGCCTGGAGGCCCACGAGGGTGATCTCGGCCGTGCTGCCCCGGCCCCCCGGCCGGATGGCCAGACCCTCTGCCACCAGCAGATCGGCGATGTCCGACGGCATGGCAACGGCAATCATGGTGGAGGTCCTTTCGGTTGTTCAGTATCGGTCGTTCAGTACGCCTGGAACGAGGCCCAGATGATGGGGTGGGGGTCGCGGATCTCCTCGCCGTCGAGGTCCTCCCCGCGCACCGAGAAGACCTTCCACTCGGTGAGCATCCGCAGCTGCAACCGCCTGAGCAGGTCCGCGTGATCGCCGGTCCGCTGCCCGTCGAGCATCCCCCGGACGAGGAGGTCCTCGAAGGCCTCGGTGAAGGAGGCGTCGCGGATGTCGAGCGACGTGGCGATCACCTGGTCGGCGCCGGAATGGATCGCGCCCGCCGCGAGCCCCATGCCCTCGCCGCCGAGGGCCGACGCGGTGGAGCTGGAACAGCACGACAGGATCACCCGCGTGGGCACCGGCAGGAAGGGCGTTCCGTCGTCGAGCGCCCCGAAGAGCTCGCCGGACTGGACGTACGTCCCTTCGGCCAGGGGCAGGGCCGACCAGGCCGGGTCGCCGTCGTGCTCCGCGTGACCGCGGTAGAAGAGGACCCCGGGGGTGGAGGGGCCGATCTTGTGCAGGGCCGCCAGCAGGGCGTCCTTGGTCCCGGGGCCGTCGGGCCCGGAGGCGGTCAGGAGCACGGCCGCCTCGTTCACCACGGAAGCCGCGGTCCGTTCACGCAGCGACCCGTCCGGGTTGTCGCAGGCCAACAGGAACGGCACGGGCGAGCCGGGCGGCAGCCGGGAGTCGCGTGAGGCGCGCCTGAGCTGGGTCGGCGTGGAGGTCCACATCCGCAGGACCGCCTTCTCGATCAGCCGCTCCTCCGTACCGGGGACCATCGTGACCGCCCAGGGCACACAGGTCAGTTCGCGGGCCGCGGAGATGGTGAGCCGGAGCGGTCGGTCCGAGCCGGACGCCCGCAGCGCTTCGACGAGCGGCGGCGGCAGGAGCTGCCCGATCGTGCGGGTGATGATCTGCTCCTCCGCCGAC
The DNA here is from genome assembly GCF_033794505.1 of Streptomyces sp. MB09-01. Lineage (NCBI taxonomy): Bacteria > Bacillati > Actinomycetota > Actinomycetes > Kitasatosporales > Streptomycetaceae > Streptomyces > Streptomyces sp. MB09-01. The sequence goes on from NZ_JARAYQ010000117.1 coordinate 11,075, forward strand.
CGCCAGCTCCTCAGCTGGGTGAACGGCTCGTAGAAGTCCCCGGGGCCGCGCTTGTACGGGAACAGGCTCCACGTCTTGCGTTCGGAGGACTGGGAGTGCCCCGCCAGGCCCAGCAGGACCGGCTTGATCCGGTCGAACTCCCGGAGGTCCTGCGCGCCGTACCCGGCGGGCTGTCCGTCCCGCGCGACGAACCAGAAGAGGAGACCGTCCTCGATGTGGGTCGACCAGAAGACGCCTTCGGGCAGTGCGTCGTCCAGGGGCCGCGCCGCGAGGCCCTGCGCCTCCTCCGGCGGCAGGGCGCTGCGGTAGTGGGGCAGGAGGAGGGCCGTGCCCTGGTAGGAGACGGGTTCCGGAAAGTGCAGGAGCGTCGAGTTCAGGGCGTCGTTCAGGGCGGTGAAGACGGCCGATGACACGAGAGGCCCGTTGCCGTCGGCCCCGCCGGGCTCGCCCTCCGCGGCAGCGGCGGGCTGCACGAGCGGCGCGGCGGTCCCGGCGCTCTCGCCGTCCGGATCCTCCGCATCGGCGTTTGCGAGGCCCGTCGGGAACCCGATCCCGCTGGCCGCCAGCTTCTCGTCGTCCTCGATCTCGATGGCGGCGCCGAGCAGGGACTGCAGCCTGCACGACTCGATCAGCTCGGCGACCGTCCGCTCGTCCCCCAGGGCGACCGCCGAGACGAGCGCCGCGCGGCGGGTGGGTCCGAAATTCTTCCAGAGGGACAGCCGCTGGGTGTGCGAACAGGCACCGTACCGCTGGGTGTCCAGCTTCGCCCAGGCGGCCAAAGCCAGGCCGAGGGCCTCCTCGTACCGCTCCAGCGCGGTCCAGATGCCCGCGGCCGTCTGTTCCAGCTCCCCGACCAGCCAGTCGTCGGCCCGGTCCGCGGCGAGCCGGGCCAGGGCCGCGGTGAGGATGCCGAGGGCGCGTTCCGGCTGCTCGTCCGCGGCGAGGCGCCGTGCGAGGCAGGACACGAGGTAGGTGTAGGGGATGATCCCCAGGTGACGCACCCGGTCGATGCCGTCGGCCGCGTCTGCGCCGAGCCCGGGCGCGGGGTCCAGGATCCGGGCCGCGATCCGGTGGAAGGCGGCGGAAGGGCCGTGGGTCGCGCCTTGGATGAGCTCCAGACCGTCCAGGGCGGCGGCGTGATCTCCCGCTCTCATGGTGAAGACGACCACCTGGGCGTACGTACGGCGCATGTGGCGGGGAACTCCCCAGTAGAGCGCTGCGCCGCTGAAGCACTCGGCGGCGGTCGGCCAGTCCGCGCAGCGCACGTACTCGCGCCCCAGCAGCTCGTAGAGCCGTGCCAGATGACGGTCCCTGGTCGGCAGCTTCCCCCGCTCAAGGGGCTTGTTGGTGATCCGGATCAGCATCGCCCGGACCCAGGAGTGCGCGGCGTTCCCCGAGTCCTTCGAGTCGGCGATGCTCATCCCGCCGAGGAAGCCCTCGAGTTCGAGGAGCTCGCGGTGCCGGCGCGCGGGCACGCCGTCGTGCCCCTCCAGCCGGGCGTCGATGCGCGACGCGATCCACCGGGTGCCGCGGGTGGACAGCGCTCCCCGTCGCGGGAGCCTCCGGTCCCGGGCGATGCGCCCCGCCACGACGAGCGCGCGCTCGTACGCCGTCGACCTCATGGTGCCCCCCGCGTGCCCCGCCCATTGAGAGGAGCCATGGTGCCGCGCCCGCGTGACCGATACCGGCGAACCGGAATATTCATACCGGCGGAACGTCGTGATCCGGCAGCCCGCAGGCGACTATCAGCCCCGTCCGTCCGGATGGCGGGGAGGAAGCCGAGGTGGCCACTGTGGTGCGGGCGGCTCGCGCTAGTGTGCGTATGTGAGCTCTCATGTCGTCATCGGTTACGGACCTGCAGGCGCTGCCACCGCTCGGCTTCTGGCCGAACAGGGCCATTCCGTAAGGGTGGTCACCAAGTCGGGTAGAAGCCCGGAACCCGGAATCCAGCACTTCGCGTTCGACGCGACCGATAGCGCGCGGCTGACCGAGACCGCGCAGGGCGCCGCAGCGATCTACCACTGCGCCGCGCCTCCCTACCACCACTGGGCGCGCGCCTGGCCGCCCCTGGCCTCGTCGGCCCTGGCCGCGGCCGAGGCGACCGGGGCCGTCCTGGTGATGCTGGGGAACCTTTACGGCTACGGCCCGGTGGACGGTCCCCTGACCGAAGACCTCCCGCTCGCCGCCACCGGCCCCAAGGGGCGGGTGCGCGCCGCCGTGTGGGAGCAGGCACAGACGCTGCACGAGCAGGGCCGGGTCAGGGCGGTCGAGGTACGTGCCTCGGACTTTTTCGGGCCCGGCGTCACCGACGGCGGCCACCTGGCCGGACGGGTCCTGCCGCCGCTGCTGCGGGGGAAGGCGGTCTCCACCCTCGGCGACCCGGACGTCCCGCACAGCTGGACCTATCTCCCCGACGTGGCCAGGGCGCTGGCCGAGGTCGCGGGGGAGGAGCGGGCCTGGGGCCGGCCGTGGCACGTTCCGACGCAGCCCGCGCTGTCTGTCAGGGAGATGGTCGGCCGCCTGGCCGCCCAGGCGGGCACGGGGCCGGTCGCGGTGCGCCGGATCCCGCCGGCCGTGCTGGGCGTGGCCTCGCTCTTCTCCCCGCTGATCCGCGAACTGAAAGAGATCCGCTACCAGTTCGACCGCCCGTTCACCGTCGATTCGGGTGCCTACGAGGCTGCGTTCGCGGTCCGGGCCACCCCCGTCGACCAGCAGGTCGAGGAGACCGTGGACTGGTGGCGCGAGCGCCCGGCGGTCACCGGGTGACATCTGCGAGAGGGACGGATCCGACAGTGGACTCAAGGGGCGTGCGGCGCGACGACATCGCGGTCGTGGGGATGGCGTGCAGGTTCCCCGGGGCACGCGACGTGAACCAGTACTGGCGGCTCCTGACGGCACCCCGTACCCAGTTCTCCACCATCCCGGACTCGCGCTGGCGCGCCGCCGCCTTCCTCGGCGACAGCCTCCGCGACACCTCGTCGGCCTACACGGACACCATGGCGCTGCTGCCGGACGTCGGCCACTTCGACGCGGCGCACTACGGCATCCCGCCGCGGCGGGCCAGGGCGATGGACCCGCAGCACCGGCTGCTGATCGACCTCGCCCGCGAGGCGATCCAGGACGCGGGGTGGGAAGCCGACGGCTTCGACCGCGAGGAGACCTCGGTCATCACGGCGCTCACCGAGAGCGGCTACCGCGAGCTCAGCACCATGCAGCTCCGGATGCGGCAGCTGACCGGCGGCGAGTTCGGGGCGCGGGCGACGGACCCCCGGTGGCCGGAGACCGTGCGCGCGGTCGACGCGCTGCACGGCACGTCCGTGGCCGGGCTGCTGCTCAACATGGGGCCGAACACGATCAGTTCGGTCTTCGACCTGCACGGCGAGAGCTACGCGCTGGACTCGGCGTGCTCGGGTGGACTCATGGCCGTGGCCAACGCCGTGCACGCCCTGCGCGCGGGCCGGTCCCGCATCGCACTCGCGGGCGGCGCCCAGCTGATACTCGCCCCCGACCTGCTGGTGGGGCTGTGCCGGATCGGCGCCCTCTCGCGCAGCGGCAGGTGCCTGCCCTTCGGCGCGCAGGCCGACGGGTTCGTCCTGGGGGAGGGAGCCGGGGTCCTGGTGCTGCGGCCCCTGGCGGACGCACTGGCGGCCGCCGACCGGGTCTATGCGGTGATCCGCGGTGTGGGGACGGCCAACGACGGCACCGTGCAGGGCGGCATGTACCCCCGCGCCGCGGGCCAGCTCCGGGCCCTGCGCCGCGCGTACCGCGACGCGGACCTGCCCCCGGACGCGGTGGGCTACCTGGAGGCGCACGGCACCGGGACCACGGTCGGCGACCCCGTCGAGCTCGACGTCCTGCGCGAACTGCGAGGTGAGCGGGCCGCGCCCGCCCACCTCGGGGCGGTGAAGGCGGTGATCGGCCACTCGCTCAACTCGGCGGGGATGGCCGGGCTCATCAAGTCCGTCCTGGCCGTGCAGCGGGGCGTGATACCTCCGCAGCCGGAGTTCGAGCCGGCCGACCGTTCTGCGCTGGACGCCGCCCGGCTGACCGTGGCCACCGAGCCGACCCCCTGGCCGGACGACGGCCGGCCGCGCCGGGCGGGGGTGAGCGCCTTCGGCTTCGGCGGTACGGGCGTGCACCTCGTGGTCGAGGAGTGCGCCGCGCCGGAGCGCCCGGCGCCGGCCGGGGGACCGCACCACCTGGTCCTCAGTGCTCGCGACCGGGCCGGGCTGGCCCGCCACGCCCGGGAACTGGCGCACACCCTCACCGAGGACCGGCCGCCGCTGGCCGCGGTGGCGGACACCCTGGTCCGCCGGGCGCTCCTCACCGAACGCCTCGACGTCGTGGCGCAGGACGCCGCCGACGCCGTCGCCCGGCTGACCTCGGCGGCCGAGGCCGTCGAGGCGGGCCGTGGCGGAGAACCCGGCCCGGGAGGGAAGTCCGGCCCGGGACCCCGTCCGGTGACCGAGCGCGTGCCCCCGTGCACCCTCCCGCCGAGTCCGCTCGCCCCGCGCCGTCACTGGGTCGTGGACGAGTCGGCGCGCGAGCTGCCGGACCCGGCAGGGCCGGTGGACCCGCCCGGGGCGGCGCCCGCGCTCTCGCTCGCGGTCCCTCCCGTGACCCCGCCGCGGCCCGATGGAGAGCGGGCCGCGGTCGTCGTGCTCGAAGAGGTGTCGCGGACCGGAGTCTTCCCGCTCTCCGACCTGAGCGAGCGGATGACACTGGTGACCGATCTGGGCTTCGACTCCTTGATGCTTCAGGAGTTGGAAGTCGGCATCGGCAAGCGCGTCCCCGGCTTCCGTACCGAAGAGCTGTTCTCGCCCGACCTCACCGTCGGCCGGCTGATCGCGCTGGTCGATCCGGACCGCGCCGAGCCGGCGCCCCCCGTGCAGGCGCCGCTCCGGGAGGCACTCCCGGAGTGGGGCGCCGGGACCGCGAGCGTCGACGACTTCCCGGAGGTGGGCCGGTTCGAGGAACGCCTGGGCGCGATCGCCGACAGCGGGGCCCAGTACCCGTACTTCCGGGTCCACGAGGGCAACATCCGCGACACCACGGTGATCGGGGGGCGTGCGTACCTGTCCTTCGGAAGCTACAACTACCTGGGGATCTCCGGACATCCGGCGGTCAACGAGGCCGCGCACCGGGCGGTCGACCGGTACGGGACCTCGGTCTCCGCGAGCCGGGTGCTGTCGGGTGAACGGGACCTCATGGTCCGGCTGGAGCGGACGCTGGCCGAGTTCCTCGGCGTCGGGGACTGCCTGACGCTGGTGAGCGGCCACGCCACCAATGTCACCGCGATAGGGCACCTCGTCGGCGCGCAGGACCTCGTGGTGCACGATGCGCTCGCCCACGACAGCATCCTGCAGGGCTGCGCCTTGTCCGGGGCGGCGCGGCGCCCGTTCGCCCACAACGACATCGGTCAGCTGGAACACATGCTGCGGCTCAACCGGTCCCGGTTCCGGCGGGTGCTGATCGCCGTCGAGGGCGCCTACAGCATGGACGGCGACCTCGTCGACCTGCCCGCCGTGATCGAGCTGAAGAAGCGTTACGGCGCGCTGTTGATGGTGGACGAGGCGCACAGCATCGGCACGGTCGGCGAACACGGCCGGGGCGTGGGCGAGTTCTTCGGCGTCGACCGGTCCGACGTGGACCTGTGGATGGGCACCCTCTCCAAGGCCTTCGCCAGCTGCGGCGGTTACCTCGGGGGTTCGGCCCGGATGGTGCGCTGGCTGCGCCACACGCTGCCGGGCTTCGTCTACAGCGTCGGTCTGACCCCGGCCAACGCTGCCGCGGCCCTGGCCGCGACCGAGCTGATCGCAGCGGAACCGCACCGGGTCCGCGCCCTGCGGCGCAACGCCAGGCTCTTCCTCGGCCTGGCCGCCTCGGCCGGCCTGGCCACCGGCTCCAGTGCCGACACCCCGATCGTGCCGTGCATTCTCGGCGACTCGGCGCGGACCCTGCGCGTCGCGGGCGGGCTGTTCGACCGCGGGATCATCGTGGATCCGATCGTCCACCCCGCCGTGGAGGACGGGCTGTCGAGGCTGCGGTTCTTCCTCACGAGCGAACACCGCGAGGACGACATCAGGCGTGCCGTCTCGGTCCTGGCCGAGGAGGTGGCCTCCACCGGGCACTGAGCGACTCCCCTCAGATCAGGGTGCGTTCGATCCGGCTGAGCATGGCGCTCTTTCCGGGATCCCCGCCCTCTTCCGCGTCCGCCGCCGGGGGCGCGCCGTGCTGTTGCTCGGCGCCGCCCATCCGCTGGGAGAGCAGGTAGGCGATGATCTCCGCCTCCTGCTCCTGGACGTCGTCGTAGGTCGCGCGCAGGAGCATGTCCCGTACGAGTTGGGGGTCGAGATTGGGGAAGAGGAGGCGGGCGGCCGCCTCGTCCAGCCCGCCTGCCCCCCGATGGCAGCAGATGATGTGACCCAGCTCGTGCAAGATGATGTGCTCCTGATGCGCGCTGGTCGTGTTGGCGTCGTAGAAGATGAGGTCCTCGTCGCGTGCGGCGACCCACATGCCGCACGGATACGTGGAGGGCATCTGCATCGGGACGAGCGTGATCGGACGCTCGCGCGCCTCGCCGAGGTGGCGGCACAGTTCGGCCACGTCGGTCACCTCGGGCAGGCCGAGTTCGGCGATGCGCCGGGCGCCGGCCTTCCGGAGCTTCTTGAGCTGGCTGCGGCGGTCCTGGTCGGCCGACCGCTCCTTCCAGGCGCCCCTCATTCGGGCGGGGAGGAGTCGGTGACGGGCGGCAGGCCCTGCATCTGCCGGTACTGGTCCATGATGGCCGTGATGGCCTGGAGGTTCTCCTTCTTCATCCCGGCCGCGCGCATCGCCACCGCGCGGACCCCGGACTGGCGCAGCGCCTCGATGGCGGCGATCTGGCTGAGCACCGACTCGGCGACCTTGTCGTCGAAGAAGTAGGCGACCGAGACGCCGAAGAAGCGGGCCAGGGCGGCGAGGAGGTCGGGTGAGGGGTTGGAGCGCTTCCCCGTCCGCAACTGGGACAGGTACACGCCCCCGACCTTGAGCTCGGGGCTGGCGCGCTTCAGCTCCTCCGCGACCTCGGCATTGGTCCAGTGCTTGCCCTTGGGGCGAACCGTCTTGAACAGGTCGTCGAGGCGCACTGCGAGCAGGGGCCGGTCATCGGACCCGCTTTCCGTCCCGGTCATGGTGAATTTTCCTCCCGTCACCTCCTCGGCATAGCCCTTGGCTATCTGTCAGTCTCACAGATTAGCAGTCAGTTGACAATTGGCCGGGAATCCGCCACCGTTGGGGTCTCGCCGATAGCTGTCAGCTAAGTCGACTTCACGGGGGCTTCACGGAGTCGACTGCCGGCGACATCGGACTGGCCCGGCCCTCGGGGGATGGGCCGGGCCAGTCCGGGCGGGAGTCACCCGTCCGGCCCGACGTGAAGTCGGGGGGGACGGGGCTGCTGCCCGCCCGGTTTGACGGGGGATGCAAACCGGGCGGGAGCTCTCAACTCGCGGTGCCGAGTTTACTGTAGGCGGCTGCGACTTGGGTGAGCCAGGCCACTTCCGCACTGAAGTTGTCCGTGTCGCGATCGTCGAAGTCGCCCGCGTCCTTGCTGTCGTGGGGGACGGTGCCGGTCCGCTTGGCGAGCAGGGCCTGCTTGATCTGCGCCGCCTCGGTGAACGCCTGGCGCAGCTCCTCGCTCGCCTCCCGGCCCGGTCCGCCGGCCCCGTCCGAGCCGCCGGCCGTACGGTCGATGTACGGGCGCAAGTCCCGCCATCCGTCCCGTATTTCGACGACCCGCCGGTGGAGGCGGTAGTCGAGGTCCGAGACCGAGGCGCCCGGCGGCTCCAGGGCGATGTCCGGGGAGGCCTCGTACAGGTCCCGCCAGAGCGGGTACAGCGCCCGGTAGGTCCGGTAGGTCCGGGACCACTCCAGGAGGCGGGTGGCCGAGGGGCCCCAGGAGGAGTTCGTCAGGCTGAGCGAGAGCAGCACGATGCCCGCCGCGCTGAAGACGGAAGCGGCGACCTTCCAGGCGCCGATGTCGACACCGCCCGCCGCCGTGAGGATGTTGACCGTCCGCGCCGCGCAGTAGAGGAAGAGGACCACCGAGGCCACCGAGAGCAGCCGCAGGGCCTGCCGCAGCGTGGCGTTGTCGGTCATCCGCGCGTAGGGGCCGCACTGGCGGTAGATGGTGACGCACGGAACCGCCTGGGAGACGATGAAGACCAGGAGGTACGTGAGCATCAGCGGCTCGCTCGTGCCGTCGAAGTCCGAGGCGGGCCGGCCGGGGCCGTCGGCGAGGAAGAACAGGGCCGTCAGCAGCACGTCGAGGGTGATGCCGGAGACCAGCCAGTAGCGCGTCCTGCGTACCGTCGCCTCGTCCGCGGCCGCCCACCGGAGCAGGATGATCTGCGCGCTGACGCAGAAGGCGACCGCCGCCAGGTGCATGATGAGGATGGCGAGGTTGCCGACGCCCAGGAGGCTCTTGCCGCCCATGGCGAAGGCGCCCATGGTGAAGGTGAGGCACTGGAGCAGCAGAGTGGCGATCAGCGTGCGGTAGGCGCTGTCCCGCCAGCTGCGACGTGCCTGGCACAGCCGGTAGACGAGCGCCGCGTACGAGGACAGCGCTGCTATGACGAAGCAGAGGGTTCTGGTGGTGTTCACGTCCCGGTTTTCTGCGCGTGCCGCGCATGCGGCGGACGGTTCAGTCGGTGTTGTCGCCGGAGGGCACCACGAGCCCGATGCCCTCGGCCGCCACGGCGATGGAGTAGTCGAAGAAGGCGGCCTCGTCCCTGACGCTGTCGTGGGTGCGGCTGAAGACCTGGAACACCAGGAGCCCGATCAGATTGCTCCACAGGACGATGCCGCGCTCGATGATGTCCGAGAACGGAGCCTCGGGGACGCCGCCGAAGGCCTCCACGGCGGCCGGCAGGAGCAGCGGCGGGCCGGGCACCGCCCGCCGGGGCGGGGTGAGTTCACCGCCCACCAGCGCGGACCGCACGATCCCGGCGAGCACCCCGGGGGTGCGCGAGGCGGGCGGGACCGTGTCCTGCGGGGCGTGGTAACCGGGCACGGGGGAGCCGTAGATCAGCGTGAACTCCCCGGGGTTGGCGAAGGACCACTGCCGGAGGGCGCGCGTCACGGCGAGGAGCCGTGCGCCCGCCGGGGCGCCGGCTTTGACGGCGGCCTCGTCGGCCCGTTCCATTGCGGCGCCCGACGCGTCGTAGGCGTCGATGACCAGTGCGGTCAACAGGTCGTCCCGGTGCGGGAACACGGCCTCGACATCGGTGAGGGCGAGACCGCAGTCGCGTGCCACGCCGTCCAGGGACAGCCCTGCGCCGCCCAGCTTCACCAACTGCCGACGCGCGGTGTCCTTGACCACCGCCTTCGGCGTCACGTCGTCGCCGGTCGAACTTGCTGCTGAATCCATGGCCGCACCGTACCCGCCGCCGGCAACACCCGTCAGCGCTGCCTCCGGAGCACCGCGGCCCAGCGACCGGATCCGGCCACGCGGCGGGCCCCCGAGGGCTGCGACACGGTGTGACATGCAGGTCGAATCCGGCCGTGCCACCCTGTTCACACGGCCTCGGGGACCAGGCAGCCGCGACGAACGGAGCGCGCTGTGAGCAGTCCGATCCATTCCGTCCGCCCCGCACCGCTGCGGCGCGGTCTGGCCGCCGCCTGCGCCGCACTGCTCCTCGTGGCCCTGGCCCCCGGTACGGCGGCCGGTGCGGAACCCTCTCCGTCTCCGTCGGGTGACGCCGTGCAGGGCCCGCTCGACCCGCGCATCACGGAGATCATGCGGAAGCCGCAGTACAGCCACGCCCAGTGGGGCCTGCTGCAGACCGGACCGGACGACGGGCGCGTGGTGCACAGCATGTTCCCCGGGCAGTTCTTCATCCCCGGGTCCACCGCCAAGCTGATCAGCGTCTCGGGCCCGTGGCAGACCCTCGGCGCCGACCACCGCTTCGTGACCCCCCTCTACGCGGTCGGCGACCGCAACGGCGCCACGCTCACCGGCGACCTCGACCTCGCGGCCCAGGGCGACCTCACCATGGGCGGCAGGACGCGGCCCGACGGCACCGTCGCGTACACCGATCTCGACCACACCTACGCGAACGACTTCCCCGGCGCGACCCTCACCCCGGAGAACCCCCTCGCCGGGATCGACCAGCTCGCCCGGCAGGTCCGGGAATCCGGGATCACCCGACTCGACGGCGACGTGATCGTCGACAGCCGGCTCTTCCAACCCGACCCCGTCCTGGACCCCACCCCGACGCCGCTGATCATCAACGACAACCTGATCGACCTGATGACCACCCCCGGGGACGAGGCCGGTGCGGACGCCCGGCTGGACTGGCGGCCGAAGGTCGCTCCGTACCAGGTCACGTCCACCGTGAAGACCGTGGCCGCCGGGAAGCCGACCGCCGTCACGGTGACGGCCACCGACGGCGGCACCCGGATCCGGCTCTCCGGAACCATCGCGGCGGACGCCGAGCCGCTGCTGCGCACCTCGCCGATCACCGATCCGGCCGCCTTCGGCCGCACCGCGCTGATCGAGGCGCTCGGACGGGCCGGCGTGCGGGTCACCGCCGACCCGGCCGGACCCAACCCGGTCGCCCGGCTGCCGCGCGACTACGCGGGGCGGCCGCGGGTGGCCGCGTACACCTCCCCGCCCTACGCCCAGTACGCCAAGCTGATCCTCAAAGTCAGCCACAACCTCGGCGCCAACCTCGGCATCTGCCTGATGGCCGTCACGACCGGCAGCCACCAGTGCGAGGACGGCTTCCCGGTGCTCGCCGACTTCCTGGACCGGGCGGGCGTCGACCGCAAGCAGGCCCAGCTCATGGACGGCCGGGGCGGCAACCCCGCCGACCGCGTGACCCCCCAGGCGCTGGTGCAGATGCTGGCGTACTGGCAGCGCACCCCGGATGCGCGTCTCTTCCGGGAGGCCCTGCCGATCCTGGGCGTCGACGGCCTGCTGGCCGAGAACTGCCGCAGCTGCCCCGCGCGCGGGAAGGTGTTCGCCAAGACCGGCGCGGCCGTCGGAGGCGACGCGCTCAACGACCGGCTGGCCGTCGGCGCCATCACCATCGCCGGCTACCTGGACAAGGGCGGCGGCCGCTACGACACCTTCTACGCGGGCGTCAACGGCGCCTCCACGCCGACCGCCGACCCCGCCGGGGTACTGACCATCGCCAACGACCTCGCCATGATCGCCGCCTACCTCCAGGAGTCGTCCGCGCCCTCGCCCTCACCCTGACAGCGTGTCAGCCTCCCGTGGTACTCGGCACACAGGTGGTCCGCCACCTCCTGGGCGAAGCTCCGCGACCGCACGGGCAGGAGGATCGGTTCGCCACCGGTCAGGCAGGCGTCGAAGGCCTCCAGCCCCGCGGTGAACGTCCCCTCCCGCGCCGCGAGGCGGCGGAACAGCACCTCGTGGCGTGCCCCGAGCGCGCGGGACACCGGTCGAGGATGCTGCGGTGCCACGCGTCGCAGGCGTCGATCCCGCACGCGTCGAGGAGAAGGACGAATCCGAGCTGGTCCGGGTCGTCCGCGGCCACCTCCCCGGCCACCACCGCGGCCCAACCGTCATCTCTCGCGTGAGCGCCGCGTGGTCGCAGCAGCGGCACGGCACGCTCAGCTCCGAGGATGTGCCGCCGCCCCGAAGGCGGCAGCCGGCCACCGGCCGCCGCAGTCGTCGCAGACCCTCGCGCCGCCTCGGCAGCCGTCCCCGTCCCTCTCCCCGCTCCCCGCCCCGTCGCGCAGGCGGGAGGCGGCGAAGGCGGGGTGCCGCGCGAGGTCGCACGTGTACGCGTACGCCGTCGCGATCACGCCCGCCACATCGGCGACCTCGCCCAGGGGGCGGTGAAGAGGGAAACCGAAGGAGGCCGGACGGCGGCCGGTGTGCGTACACCGGGGCCGGGGTGGCCACGGGGGCCGACAGACCCCCGTTGCTCTCCCCGTACTCCGCGGCCCGGTCCTGCGCGGAGAGGCTGCCCCTTGCCCCCCGGCCGCATGTTCCGCGTCCGTCCCCCGCCGGGGTGAAGGGCGCCGCCGGCACCGGAACCGCCCTCACACGGTGATCACCGTCTTGCCCACGAGCTCCCGGGACTCGATCGCCGTGTGCGCCGCTGCCGCGCGCTCCAGGGGGAAGGTGGCGCCGATCACCGGGCGCAGGGTGCCCTCGGCCGCCGCCCGCAGGGCCCGCGCCGCGAGTGCGGCCCGCTCCGGGGTCGTCAGCTGGACGTCCGCGATGCCGAGCAGACGGACGCCGCGGGCCGCCGCGTCGGCCGGGGTCACCGGGGCGAAGCCGCCGGTCGGAGCGCCGTGGGCCGAGAACCGGCCGCCCGCCCGGACCAGGGGGAACGCGGCCAGGCCGACCTCGCCGCCCACCCCGTCCAGTACGACGTCCGCGGCCGCGCCGCCGAGCGCCTCGCGGGCCCGGTCCACCCAGTCGGGGCGGGCCGCGTCGACGACGGCATCCGCGCCCAACTCCCGTACCAGGGAGGTCTTGCGGTCGCCGCGGGCCACGCCCACGACCCGGGCGCCCGCGGCCTTCGCCAGCTGGACCAGTACGGTGCCCATGCCGCCCGAGGCGCCCAGGACCAGCACCTGCTCGCCGGACCGCAGCGCCGTGCGCTCCAGCAGCCTGGCGGCGGTCACCCCGTCGTGCACCAGGGCCGCCGCGTCGGTGAAGGACACCTCCTCCGGTACGACGGCCAGGGCCTCGGCCGGGGCCAGGGCCAGCTCCGCGTAGCCACCGCCCTCGATGCCGGCGACGACCCGGCGGCCCTTCCACGCCGGGTCCACGCCCTCGCCGGTGGCGCGGACGGTACCGGCTATGCCGCCGCCCGGCAGGTAGGGCGGGGTGACCTGGAAGTACTCGCGGCCCCACCCGTTGCGCACCTGGGTCTCCACGAAGATCGTGTCCACGGCCGCGACCGCGATCAGCACCTGCCCCGGTCCTGCCACCGGCTCGGGAACCTCCGTGGGGACCAGTACCTCTGGACCGCCGAACCCGATCGCCTGTGTCGCACGCATGGCACTCACCCCTCCACCAGGGCCTCCGGTCTCTCCGGCGCCCGTGCCGTCAGCCTCGGACATCAAGCGCGGTTGAGGTCAAGCGGTGGCCGTCCGGCCCGTCGGGGCAGGTCGCGCGGACTTTTACCCGGCATTCACGTGGGCGTCAAGTCCCGAGATTCCGGAACATGACCCTGGGGTGCCGTCCGGGGCTTACTTGAGGAGCGGAAAGGAAACGAAGCGAAAGGCACAGAAGGAACACCTCGCAAAGGGATTCCTCCTCTCGCCGGTTTCACCGCGCCGTCCCGGAAAACCGGGCAGGTCAATATTCCTCTTCATCGGTAGGAGAAAGTCATGAACCGCAAGATGCACACCAACAACGCTGTCCGCCCCAACCGCAAGGGCTTCCGCCTGGCGACGCTGATCGCCTCGGCCACTGTGGTAGCCGGAGGGATCCTTCTGCCGGCGTCCGCGGCGACCGCGGCTCCGATGCCGGACACCGTGCACTCCATCCTCCTCCCGACCGACGGAGGCGCCGGAGGAAAGGGCGGTAAGGGAGGGAGCGGCGGCCTGGTCGGAGGCGGCGGTGGCTCCGGCGGTGCCGGTGGCGGCAGCGTCACCGGCACCGGTGGTAAGGGTGGCGGGGGCGGCGCCGGTGGCGACGGGCTCCTCGTCGGCGGTGGCGGCGGTGGCGGTGGCGGTGGCGGCGAGGGCCGCATCGGTGGCGCCGGCGGCGACGGCGGCAAGGGCGGCTTCGGCATCCTCGAAGGCGGCGGCGGTGGCGCCGGCGGTGGCGGCGGTGACGGCTGGCTCGTCGGCGGCAAGGGCGGCGACGGCGGTAAGGGCGGCTTCAGCTGGTTCCAGGGTGGTGCCGGCGGTGACGCCGGAGACGGCGGCTTCGGCGGCCTGATCGGTGGCCTCGGCGGCGACGCCGGTGCCGGTGGTGGGTCCATCTTCTAAGAGGCGCACCCGATCCGACGGGGTGGAGGCCCTCCCGGCCTCCACCCCCCAACCC
>NZ_JARAYQ010000118.1:0-25040 GCF_033794505.1 Streptomyces sp. MB09-01
GGATCGGCGGGTGTGCGGCGGGGCCGGCCGCGGATGCCCGCGCTGCTGATCGTCCTGACGGTGGTGACGGGGCTGATCGAGGCGGTGAGCCTGCTCGCGCTCGGACCGGTGTTCACGGCGATGCAGACCGGCAACGTGCTGTTCCTGTCCTTCGGCGCCGCGCGGGCGGGCCACCTGCCGGCGCTGTCGTCCGCGGTCTCCCTCGCCGCCTTCGCCGTCGGCGCGGTCTGCGGGGCCCACCTGGAGTCCGTGACGGAGGGCCGCGGCCGGCGCTGGTTCGTGATCGGCCTGCTCGCCGAGTCCGGGCTCGTCCTCCTCGCCGCGGCCCTCGGATGGGGCCTGGCACCGCGCTACGGGGCTCCGACGGCCCGGCACCTGACGGTGACGGCGGTCCTGGCGCTGGCGATGGGGATGCGCAACGCCACGATCATGCGGGCGAACGTGCCCGGCGTGCCGACGACCCTGGTCACCCGGTCCATGAGCGCCTTCCTGGGCGGCTCCGCCATGGGCCAGGGGAACGTCTTCGGATCGGGGAGGAGCCGCTGGGAGCTGCGCGGCCTGACCGTGCTGGCGATGTTCGCCGGCGGTTTCCTCGGGGCGCTGCTGGTGCGGGCCGGGTGGGAGGTGGGGTGGCTGCTGCTGCCGGCCGCCGTGACGGTGCTGGCGGTCGGCCTGGCCTACCTGGGGCAGCCCTGGCTGCACACCGGGCCCCGTCGTGGCCGGGAACGAATGCATTGAACTGGGCCATTGGTACAGTCGCGGCATGGCGGTGGACGAGCTCGACACCCGAATCCTGCGCCTGCTGATCGAGCAGCCGCGCACCAGCGTCCGCGAGTACGCCCGCATCCTCGGCGTCGCGCGCGGGACCCTGCAGGCCCGGCTGGACCGGCTGGAGCGCACGGGCGTGATCATGGGGACCGGGCCGGTGCTGTCCCCCGCCGCGCTGGGCCACCCGGTGCTGGCCTTCGTCCACATCGAGGTCACCCAGGGGCACCTGGACGACGTGGGTGACGCGCTGGCCGCCGTACCGGAGATCATCGAGGCCTTCTCGATCACCGGCGGCGGGGACCTGCTGACCCGCGTGGCGGCCCGCGACAACGGGCACCTGGAGGACGTGATCCAGCGGCTGATCCAGCTCCCCGGCGTGGTCCGTACGCGGACGGAAGTGGCCCTGCGCGAGCGGGTCCCGCACCGGATGCTGCCGCTGGTCGAATCCGTGGGGAGGAAGGCCCGCAAGACCTGACAGGATGACCGAGACAGGACAGAACCGGTAGGACGGGCACAACGGATGATTTCCGTCATATTCGATCTCGACGGCACCCTCGTGGACAGCGAGCCGAACTACTACGAATCCGGGCGCCGCACCTTGGAGCGGCACGGAGTCCCCGATTTCACGTGGGAACACCACTCCCGTTTCATCGGCATCGGCACCCTGGAAACGCTGGAGATCCTCAAGGACCGGTACGGCATCCGGGCGCCGGTCGAGCAGCTGCTCGCCGAGCAGAACGCGGCCTACCTGGACCTGGCCCGCACCCGGACCGAGGTGTTCCCGCAGATGCGGACGTTTGTCGAGCGGCTGTACGCCGAAGGGGTGCCGATCGCGGTCGCCTCCGGATCCTCGCGCGAGGCGATCGACGCCGTCCTGGCCGGCACCGGGCTGGACGCGGTGCTGACCACGGCCGTCTCCGCCGAGGAGGTCGCGCACGGCAAACCCGCTCCCGACGTGTTCCTGGAGGCGGCCCGCCGGCTGGGCGCGCGGCCCGCCGACTGCGTGGTCGTCGAGGACGCGACGCCGGGGGCGCAGGCCGCCCACGCCGCGGGCATGGGCTGCATGGTGATCCCGTACGCGGCGGACATCGCGGACGACCCGGCCTTCGCCACGGCCGGACTCCTCTTCCCGGGCGGGCAGCCGGAGTTCACCGCGGACGCGGCGCACGACTGGCTGGCGGCGCGCCGGACGGCCTGACGACCCGACAGCCCGGCTCGGTCCGGACCCTGGTGCCCTGCGGGAGCTGCTGTCACCATGCCTGCGTGACCGCGACCCTGCCCCCGGGCACCCGGAACGGCGGACCCCGCAGGTGGCCCCTGCTCGGGAACCTGCCCGCCTTCGCCCGCGATCCCCTGGCCTTCTTCGAGTCCCTGCGCGACGACTACGGCGACTGGGTGCCCTGGGCCCTCGGCCCGCAGCGCAACGTGCTGGTCTCCCGGCCCGAGCACGCCGCCGAACTGCTCGGCGCCGTCGAGTCCACCTTCAAGCCGATGGAACTGGGCTGGGCCTTCCACCAGTTGCTGGGCGACGGGGTGGTCGTCGCCACCGGGGACGACTGGCGGCGCAAGCGGGCGCTGGTCCAGCCGGCCGTGCGGCCGCGCCAGGTGCGCTCGTACGCTGCCACGATGGTGGAGTGCGCGGACGCGCTGGCCGGCGGCTGGCGCGAGGGCGAACGGATCGACGTGCACCGGGAGATGGCCGGGCTCACCCAGCGGATCGCGGTGCGCACGCTGTTCGGGAGCGACGCGGCCGGCCGGGAGGCGCCCATCAGCGCGGCGATGGCCACGGCGCAGCGGGAGCTGGGCGCGGAGTTCCGGGGGCTGACGCTGTTCCTGCCGCCGTGGGTGCGCACTCCCGGGCGGCGCCGGATGCGGGAGGCGGTGGCGGTCCTCGACCGGGAGATCGAGCACGTCATACGGGAGCACGAGACGGCCTCGGCGGCCGGCGCGGAGCGGGACGACCTGCTGAGCCGGCTGCTCGCGGCCCGCGACGAGGACGGCGGCCCGCTCTCCCGCAAGGAGCTGCGGGACGAGTCGATCACCCTCTACATCGGCGGCCACGAAACCACGTCGACCACCTTGACCTGGGCCTGGCAGCTGCTGTCGGGCGCCCCGGAGGCGCGGGCCCGGCTGACGGAGGAGCTGGACCGGGTGCTCGGCGGGCGCCTGCCGAGGTACGACGACTACGCGCGGCTGCCGTGGACCCGGCAGGTGGTCAAGGAAGCGCTGCGCATCTATCCGCCGATCTGGCTGATCTCGGCAATCGCCGCGGAGGGCGCGAGCATCGGCGGGCGGGCGGTGCCGGCGGGGACGGCGGTGTGGACCAGCCCCTGGTCGATGCACCGGGACGAGCGGTGGTTCCCCGACCCGGAGTCGTTCCGCCCCGAGCGGTGGGACGCGGACGCCCCGCGTCCGGCGCCCGAACACGCCTGGTTCCCCTTCGGCGGGGGCCCGCGGGCCTGCCTGGGGGCGCGGTTCGCGCTGGTGGAGGCCGCGCTCGTGCTCGCCGTACTGGGGCAGCGGTTCCACCTGGACAGCGGGAGCGGACGGGCCGGGGTGTTCCCGGGCCTCACCCTGCAGCCGGTCGGACCGGTCCTGGCGACGCTGCGCCGCACCGGCCCCGGCCCGGGCGGAATCTGAGGGGCACGAGCACGGCGAGCACTGCCGGATCGACGGCGGGCTGACCGCTGCCGCCCGAGCCGCTGCCTGAGATTTCTCGGCGGCTCCAGGCCCGGCCGGGCGGGGAAGATCAGGCGACCCTCGCCAGTTAGTAGAACCGTGAACGATGTAACGCGGGACATGGGCACGGTGGACGTGGTGGTCGTCGGCGCGGGGCAGGCGGGCCTGTCCAGCGCCTACCACCTGGCGCGGGCGGGGCTCGACCACGTGGTCCTGGACCACGCGCCGCGACCGGGCGGAGCCTGGCAGTACCGCTGGCCCTCGCTCACCTACGGCAGGGTCCACGGGATGCACGCCCTGCCCGGCATGGAGCTGACCGGCGCCGACCCGCTGCGGGCCTCGTCCGAGGTGATCGGGGAGTACTTCGCCTCCTACGAGGACCGCTTCGACCTGCGCGTACGGCGTCCCGTGGACGTCTCGGCCGTGCGCGAGGGGGACGACGGCCGGCTGCGCGTCGAGACCTCGGCGGGCATCTGGTCGGCCCGGGCCCTGATCAACGCCACGGGAACCTGGGACCGGCCGTTCTGGCCGCGCTATCCGGGCCAGGAGACCTTCCGCGGCCGCCAGCTGCACACGGCCGGCTACCCCGGACCGCAGGAGTTCGCCGGGGCTCGGGTGATCGTCGTGGGCGGCGGCACGTCGGCGGTGCAGCACCTGCTGGAGATCGCCGAGGTGGCGGCGGCGACCACCTGGGTGACCCGGCGGCCGCCGGTCTTCCGCGACGGCCGTTTCGGGGAGGCCGAGGGCCGGGCCGCGGTGGCCCTGGTGGACGAGCGGGTCCGCCGGGGGCTGCCGCCGCAGAGCGTGGTCAGCGTGACGGGGCTCCCGCTGAACGAGGCCGTCCGGGCCGGTCTGGCCTCGGGGGTCCTGGACCGCCGGCCGGTGTTCGACCGGATCACCGCCACGGGCGCCGTCTGGGCGGAGGGGAGCCGCGTGGACGCGGACGTCATCCTGTGGGCCACCGGATTCCGCGCGGCCGTCGACCACCTGGCCCCGCTGCGCCTGCGCGAGCCGGGCGGCGGCATCCGGGTCGAGGGGACCAGGGCCGTCCGCGACGAGCGGATCCATCTGGTCGGCTACGGCCCGTCGGCGTCGACCATCGGCGCCAACCGGGCGGGCGGCGCCGCGGTCCGCGCGATCCGCCGGCTGCTGACCCGCGAACGGGTCGGCTCGCCCTCAGCCTGACCCGCCCGCCGGGCCTCAGCCGGCCGGGGCGGGATCGATCGGGAACTCCCGGTCCGGGGTGTCCGCCGCGCAGGCCTCCGGGGTCGCGTACACGTAGCCCGTGCCGTTGAGCACGTGCAGGACGGGGTCGGTCCAGTCCTCGGTGCGGTCCGGGACGAAGACACGAGTGGTGTGCCGCTCCGCGTCGTGGACCAGGAGGGAGACGATGGCGTAGAGCTGGGCGCCGATGTGGCCGAGCCCCTGCTGAGGATGGTCTTCCGGGCCCTCCACGTGGATGACGAAGAAACGTTCGTCCACCCAGAAGCCGCCCTTGTCCAGCAGCTCGCCCTCCCCCACGCGCATTCCGTCCACCCACAGCCGTGCGTTGCTCGGACCGTCGCGGAACAGGAGCACCGAGCGGTGGCGGTCGCCGGCGGTGAAGGTCACGTCGATCTCGTGCCGGGTCCAGCAGTCGATGAAGCTGCTGCACGCCCCGGGCACGCCTCCGTGCCGGTAGCTGGCGATCTTTCCACCCGGCGGCACGACGGGATCCAGGCTGCAGGTCTCGGCGAAGCGGCAGGCCCGCTCGACATCCCGCCTGCAGCCGAGCCCCATCGCCGCGACGTCGCGCGGCGCCGCCTTCGAGAGCAGCTCGCCCAGTCGTTCCACGTACCGGTGCTATCCGACGAGAGCGGTCAGATCGGCCTCGTCGCACCACCAGAGGCGGCCGATCGTAGGGCCGACCCCGGGTCCGGTGCCCCTCATTTCCCGGTGACGCCCCCCTGACCTGCGCGGGAGCTCGCGTGGGCGCGGATCCGGTTGAACTCCGCCACGTGCTTCTTGTGTTCGTCGTAGGTGGCCGAGAAGCGGGTGTCCCCCGGCTTCACGGTGACGAAGAACAGCCAGTCTCCGGGCGTCGGCGCGACCGCGGCCGCCATGGCCTCCAGCCCCGGGCTGTCGATCGGGGTGGGCGGCAGGCCCTGGCGTTCGTAGGTGTTGAAGGGGCTGTCGATACGGGTCTCGCTGAGCTTGGTGTCCACGGTGCTGCGGTTCAGCGCGTAGTTGATGGTGGAGTCCATCTGCAGCGGCATCGACTTCGCCAGCCGGTTGTGCACCACCCGTGCGACCTTGCCCATGTCGGCGCGGCCCTCCGCCTCCGCCTCGATGATGCTGGCAAGGGTGGCCGTCTGGTACGCGGTCATCCCGTGGGCCCTGCCGCCGTCCGCGACGGCCTTGGTGGCGAGCTTCTCGTTCGCCGTGCGCACCATGTACGCGAGGAGCGCGGCCGGGGTGGACTTCGAGGTCACCGGGTAGGTCGCCGGGAAGAGGTAGCCCTCCGGATTGCCCTTGGCCTCCGCGGGCAGGGCCAGTCCGGCGGTGGACACCGCCGACTTCGTGGATCCCGGCGGGAGCTTCAGCTCCCGGTCGATCGCGGCGTACACCTGCGGGGCTCGCCAGCCCTCGGGAATCACCAACTGGCGTGGCCTCTCCGGCGCTTCCCCGCCCCCTAACACCCGGATCAGGACTGCGGCACCGATCGCGAGCAGCGTGCCGAGGAAGAGCGCCAGCCGGCCCCGGCGGGTGAGCCGGAAACGGCGCTGCGGCGGCCGGTACTCATGACGCATGGGCAAACGCTAACCCGCGAAACATGAGATTTGCGACATTCTGCCCGTGCGCCGGTCATACGGTCACACATTCACCGGAGCCAGCTCCAGGCCCTCGGGCGGCTCGGGCGTCAGCGCGGCGTCCCGGTCCCGGCGGACCAGCGCCGCATACCGGCCGTCCGCCTTCAGCAGCTCCTCGTGGGTACCGCGCTCGGCGATGCGGCCCGCGTCCAGCACCACGATCTGGTCGGCGTCGCGGACGGTGGAGAGCCGGTGCGCGATGGTGATCGTGGTCCGGCCGGCCGAGAGGTTGTCGATGGCCTGCTGGACGGCGTGCTCGGTACGGGTGTCCAGGGCGCTGGTGGCCTCGTCGAGGATCAGCACCGGAGGGTCTCGCAGGATGGTGCGGGCGATGGCCAGCCGCTGCTTCTCGCCTCCGGAGAACCGGTATCCGCGCTCGCCGACCAGGGTGTCGTACCCGTCGGGCAGGGAAGCGATGTGGTCGTGGATCTGCGCCGCGCGGGCCGCCTCGACGATCTCCTCGTCGGTGGCGTCCGGCTTGGCGAAGCGCAGGTTGTCCGCGACGGACGCGTGGAAGAGGTAGGTCTCCTGCGATACCACGCCGATGGAACGGGCCAGCGAGTCGAAGTCGAGGTCGCGCACGTCCACCCCGTCGAGGGCGACCCGCCCGCCGGTCACGTCGTAGAGCCGGGGCACCAGGTAGCTGAGCGTGCTCTTGCCGGAGCCGGTCGGGCCCACCACGGCGAGGGAACCGCCGGCCGGGACCGTGATGTCGATCCCCGTGAGGGTCGGTCCGCTCTTGGCGTCGTACGCGAAGTGCACGTCCTCCAGCGCGACCTCGCCCTTGGCCCGGTCGAGGCGCACCGGGTCGGCTCGCTCGGTGATGTCCACCGGCAGGTCGAGGTACTCGAAGATGCGGGTGAACAGGGCGAGCGAGGTCTGTATCTGCACACCGGTCGACAGCAGGCTCACGGCGGGCCGGAACAGGCCCTGCTGGAGGGTGACGAAGGCGACGAGGGTGCCGACGGAGAGCGAGGGGGCACCCGTCTGGAGGGCCAGGCCGGCGGCCCAGTAGATGAGGGCCGGCATCGCGGCCATGACGATGCCGATCGTGGACATCCGCCAGCGCCCGGCCATGCTCGAGCGCACTTCGAGTCCGACGAGCTTCTCGGACTCCTCGGCGAAGGCGGAGGTCAGCGACTCGGAGCGGCCCATGGTGCGGCCCAGCAGGATGCCGCTCACCGAGAGCGACTCGGTGACGGTCGCGGCCATGGCGGCCATCTGCTTCTGCCGCTTCATGGTGATCTTCTTGCGCTCGCGGCCGACCCGCCTGCTGATCCACACGAAGACGGGGAGGAGGAGCAGCGAGACGAGGGTGAGCCGCCAGTCGAGCGCGAGCATCGCGACGACGGAGGCTATGACGGCCGTCAGGTTCGACACGAGCGAGGTCGCGGTGGAGGTGACGGTGGCCTGCATGCCGCCGATGTCGTTGGCGATGCGGGACTGCACCTCACCGGTGCGGGTGCGGGTGAAGAAGGCCAGCGGCATCCGCTGGAGCTGCGCGTAGACGGCGGTGCGCAGGTCGTGCATGACGCGCTGGCCGACGGTGGTGGAGATCAGCGTCTGGAGCACGCCGAAGACGCTGGTGACGACGGCGGTGAGGATCATGCCGAGCGCGAGCAGGCTGAGCAGCCCGGTGCGGCCCTGCGGGATCGCGACGTCGAGGATCTCCCGGAGCAGGAACGGCGAGGCGACGCCGACCAGCGAGGAGGCGCCGACGAGCAGGCCGACGACGGCGAGCCGGCCGCGGTAGGGCCGGAAGAGCGCCACGATGCGGCGCAGCTCCCTCGGCTGTTCCGCCGGGGCGGGGCGGGCCGGGTCGAGGGGGTCTTTCGATGGGATCCACTTCGGTTCGTCGTGCGGCATGGGCACCCTCTCGGGGTTCGGGGGACAGGGTCAAGGTCTTCGCGGAGTCCCGTTCGGCACGGGCGGGACCATTGGAGCATAGGTCATTGTTACCTATGCTCACAATGAACTGCATCCTGATATTGTTCCCGCATGAGCTCCGCCTCCGACACCGATCGCCTCCTCGCCGAACAGCTCCTGCGCCTGACGCGCAGGCTCCACCGGATCCAGAAGCGCCACATGGTGCCGCTCGGGATCACTCCCGCCCAGAGTCGGCTGCTGCGCCTCGTCTCGCACTACGAGGGCGAGCAGCCGCCCCGGATGGCGGACCTCGCCGCGCGTCTGGAAGTCGTCCCGCGCGCCGTGACCACCCTCGTCGACGGCCTGGAGGCGGCCGAGTGCGTGCGCCGCGCGCCCGACCCCGCCAACCGGCGCGTCATCAGGATCGAGCTCACCGACACCGGCCGCGCCACGCTGCGCCGTCTGCGCAACGCGCGAACGGACGCGGCAGAGGAGATCCTGGCTCCGTTGACCGCCGACCAGCGCGAAGTGCTCGGCGGCCTGCTGAACGCCCTGTCGGACGCGCCGGCGGAGCGCACCTGCTGAGTAGGCCACACGTGGGCCGCCGTGAGGCGAGGGGTCGCACATGCCGCTGCTGGAACCGAAGCCGGGGGCCCTGCGCCCGCGCAGCATCAGCGACCCCTCACCCGACCGGGTCCCCGTGCACCGGGCGGCCGGCACCCCGGAGCCGCTGCGCGGCGAGCTGACCGAGCTGCTGGGCGCCGAGAAGGTGCTGTGGAAGGTGTCCGACCTGGTCCGCTACGCCTCCGACGCCTCCCCCTACCGGTTCGTGCCCCAGGTCGTCGTGATCGCCGAGGACATCGACGACGTCTCCGCGGTGCTCTCGTACGCCCGCGGCCGCCGGCGCGAGGTCGTCTTCCGCGCCGCCGGGACCTCGCTCAACGGCCAGGCCCAGGGCGAGGACATCCTGGTCGAGGTACGTCGCCACTGGGCCGGGATCGAGGTGCTGGAGGAGGGCCGGCGGGCCCGGATCCGGCCCGGCACCACCGTGGTGCGGGCCAATGCCGCCCTCGCCCGGCACGGCCGGGTCCTCGGCCCCGACCCGGCCAGCGCCCTCGCTTGCACCCTCGGCGGGGTCGTCGCCAACAACGCCTCCGGCATGACGGCGGGCACCACGCGGAACTCGTACCGCACGCTCTCCTCCCTCACCTTCGTCCTGGCCGGCGGCACCGTCGTGGACACCGCCGACCCGCTGGCCGACGAGGAACTGGCGCGCGCCGAACCGGCCCTGTGCCACGGGCTGATGGAGATCAAGAAGGAGATCGAGGCCGACCCCGCCCTGGTCGCCCGGATCCGCGCCAAGTACGAGATCAAGAACACCACCGGCTACCGCCTCGACGCCTATCTCGACGGCAACACCCCCGTCGAGATCCTGCGGGGCCTGATGGTCGGCTCCGAGGGCACCCTCGGATTCATCTCCGAGGTCGTCTTCGACACCCTCCCCCTCGACCGCGAGGTCTGCTCCGCGCTGCTGTTCTTCCCCTCCCTGCCCGCTGCGGCCGCGGCCGTGCCCGTCTTCAACGAGGCGGGCGCCATCGCCGTGGAGCTGATGGACGGCAACACCCTGCGCGCCTCGGTCAGCGTCCCGGGCGTTCCCGCCGACTGGGCGGACCTGCCCCGGGACACGACAGCCCTGCTCGTCGAGTTCCGGGCCCCCGACGGGGCGGGCCGGGACGCCTGCGCGCGCCGGGCCGCCCAGGCCCTCGACGGACTCGACCTCGTCGCCCCGGTGGCCTCGGTCACCAATGCCTTCACCAGTGACCCGAAGACCGTGGGCGGCTACTGGACGGCCCGCAAGGCCTTCGTCACCGCCGTCGGCGGCGCCCGCGCCCCCGGCACCACCCTGATCACCGAGGACTTCGCGGTACCGCCGTCCCGCCTGGCCGAAGCCTGCGAGGCGCTCCTCGCACTCCAGGCGCGGTACGGCTTCGACGCGGCAGTCGCCGGGCACGCCGCCCACGGCAACCTGCACTTCCTCCTCGCCTTCGACGCGGCGGACCCGGCCGACGTCGAGCGGTACGGGGCCTTCATGGAGGCCTTCTGCCGGCTCACCGTGGAGCGCTTCGACGGCTCTCTGAAAGCCGAGCACTCCACCGGCCGCAACATGGCCCCCTTCCTCGAACTGGAATGGGGCCCCAGGGCGGCCGGGCTGATGTGGCGCACCAAGCGGGTCGTCGATCCGGACGGGGTGCTCGCCCCCCGCATCCTCCTCGACCGGGACCCGCGGGCCCATCTGCGCGGGCTGAAGACCATTCCGCAGGTGGAGGCGGTCGCCGACCCCTGCATCGAGTGCGGCTTCTGCGAACCGACCTGCCCCAGCGAGGACCTGACGACCACTCCGCGCCAGCGGATCGTGCTGCGCCGCGAGATGATGCGCCAGCAGCCCGGCTCCCCCGTGCTGGACGGGCTGCTCACCCCCTACGGCTACGACGCGGTGGACACCTGTGCGGGCGACTCCACGTGCAGGCTGGCCTGCCCCGTCGGCATCGACACCGGGGCGCTGATGAAGGACTTCCGCCACCGCCGGCACAGCGCGCGCGGGGAGGCCGCCGCGGCGCTGGCCGCGCGGCGGTTCCGGACCGTCGAGGCCACCGCCCGGCTGACGGTGGCCGCGGCCGACCGCGTCACCCGCCGGGTCGGGGACCGGGTCCTCGAGGTGGTCACGGGGGCCGCGCGCAAGGCCGTACGACCGGACCTGCTGCCGCAGTGGCTGCCGCAGATCCCCGGCGCGGCCGCGCGGACCCTGCCCGCGACCCGGCGGGCGGGCGCCTCGGCCGTGTACTACCCGGCCTGCGTCAACCGGATCTTCGGCGGACCCGAGGGCCGTCCCGGACCCTCCCTGCCGGAGGCCGTGGTGGCCGTGTCGGAGCGCGCCGGCAAGCCGGTCTGGATCCCCCGCGACGTGAAGGGAACCTGCTGCGCGACCATCTGGCACTCCAAGGGCTACGACGCCGGCAACCGGGAGATGGCCAACCGGATCGTCGAGGCGGTCTGGGGCTGGACGGCCGGCGGGCGGCTGCCGCTGGTCGTCGACGCCTCCTCGTGCACCCTGGGGATCGCGCACGAGGTGGTCCCGTACCTGACGGAGGACAACCGGGCGCTGCACGCGGAGCTGCGGATCGTCGACTCGGTCGTGTGGGCCGCGGAGGAACTGCTGCCGCACCTGGAGGTGCGGCGCACGGTGGGCTCGGCCGTGCTCCATCCCACCTGCTCGATGCGGCACTTGGGCGACGAGGCGCAATTGCGGGCGGTGGCCGGGGCCTGCGCCGACGAGGTGGTGGTCCCGGACGACGTGGGCTGCTGCGCCTTCGCCGGCGACCGGGGCATGCTGCACCCGGAGCTGACGGCCTCGGCCACGGCGCGCGAGGCGGCGGAAGTGACGACGCGGGCCTTCGACGCGCACCTGTCGGCGAACCGGATGTGCGAGGTGGGCATGGACCGGGCCACCGGGCGGAGCTACTACTCGGCCCTGCTCGAACTGGAGCACGCCACCCGCCCTTGAGCGCCGGGGCGCGCAACCCCCGTGACCAGGCCCCACCTCGCCCTCCGCCATCGTAAACCTGCTGGCCGCCGCACCTCACCACGGAAAATCGATTGCCCGGTACCGGTCCGGAAGGCGAACCTTGCTCGGTTTGAACCACTCGACCAGTCATGGGGCGTCATGCAGATCAGCGATCTTCCGTATCCGGATCCAGGGGTACCCGACGCTCGTTCCGGCCCCCGGTTCCTGCTGTGGCTGGGGCGCGGTCAGCTCGGCGGACAGCTGAAGAGCCTGTGCTGGGGAATCCTGCACTTCTCCGGCGTCGCCGGGCTGCCGTACGCGGTGGGGATGGGCGTCACCGCGGTCGTCGACCGCGATCCGGACCGGCTGCTGCGCGTCGCCGCCCTGCTGCTGGTCATCGGCGTCGCCATCTCCGTCGGCGACGCCATGCTCCACCGCACGGCCGTCACCAACTGGATCACCGCCGCGGCGCGCGTGCAGCAGCTCCTCGCCCGCAAGACGGCCGAGCTGGGCTCCGCCCTCACCCGCCGGGTGGCCGCGGGTGAAGTGGTGGCGGTGTCGACGGGCGACGTGGAGAAGATCGGATGGTTCGTCGAGGCGGTCTCGCGCTTCCTCGCGGCCGTCTTCTCCGTCGTCCTCGTCTGCATCGGCCTGCTCTTCTACGCCCCCGAACTCGGCGTGGTCGTGGCCATCGGCGTACCACTGGTGGCCCTGGCCTCACTGCCGCTGCTGCCGCGCGCCACCAAGCGCGCCGACATCCAGCGGGAGAAGGCGGGCAAGGCCACCGAGCTGGCCTCCGACACCGTCGCCGGCCTGCGCGTACTGCGTGGCATCGGCGGTGAGGAGCTGTTCCTCGGCCGCTACCGCGAGGCCTCGCAGGAGGTCCGCAGGGCCGCGGTGCGCAGTGCCCGGATGTGGGCGCTGATCTCCGCGATCCAGGTGGTGCTCCCGGGCGCGCTGATGATCACCGTGGTCTGGTACGGCGCCACGCTCGTCACCGACGGGACCATCGCGGTGGGTGAGCTCGTCGCCGCGTTCAGCGCGGTGGCCACGCTGCTCTACCCGCTCCGGCACTTCGAGGAGATCGCCATGGCCTACTCCTTCTCGCGCCCCTCCGCCAAGCGGGCCGCCCGGGTGCTGTCGCTGACCCGTACGGACGCAGCCGAGCGTCCCGCGCGCACCGGGCCGGTGGAATCGCCGGCCGCGGGCGGGGACCTGTACGACCCGCAGACCCGACTGCTGGCCCCCGCGGGCCGGTTCACCGCCGTCGTGTGCGGCGACCCGGACCTGGCGGGACGGCTCGCCGAACGCCTCGGCGGCCACCCCATGGACGGGGAGGCGGGGGCGGACGCGGACGCGGGCACGCCGTCCGTGCTCCTCGGTGGAATCGCGCTGGACGACCTGGAACTGGACACCGCGCGCACCCTGGTCCTCGTACAGGACAAGGATCCGGTGCTGCTGTCCGGGACCCTGCGCGAGCTGTTCGACGTACCGGCCTCCGGAGCGGTCGAATCCGGTGCCGCTCTGGGCGCGGCACAGTGCGCGGACGTGCTGGACGCGCTGCTGCAGTCGGCCCCGGACGGGGTCGAGGACCCGATGGACGCCCGGATCACCGAGCGCGGCCGGTCGCTGTCGGGCGGTCAGCGCCAGCGTCTGGCGCTGGCACGGTCCCTGGTCACCGACCCTGAGGTGCTGGTGCTCGACGAGCCGACCTCGGCGGTCGACTCGCACACCGAGGCACGGATCGCGGAGGGGATCGCCGCCGTGCGCGCCGGGCGGACCACGGTGGTGCTGGCGTCCTCACCGCTGCTGCTGGACCGCGCGGACCGGGTCGTGCTGATCGAGGGGGGCAGCGTCGCGGCGGTCGGTACCCACCGCGAGCTGTTGCACGGTGAGCCGCGCTACCGGGCGGTCGTCACCCGCGAGACCGACGAGGAGCAGCGGCTCGCCGGACTGGAACTGACAGAGCTGGCAGAAGTACTCACAGAGATCGAGGAATCCGCATGATCGGCGTGGCGCCACCGGAGTACGATCCGGCGGCCCCCGAATCGGCCGCGACCCTGCCCGTGGGCACGTCGGCGACCGTACGGGGCTATGTGCGCGACCTGTTCCGGCGCCACCGGCGGGCCTTCGGGGCCCTGGTGAGCGTCAACGCTGCCGCGGTGATCGCCTCCATGGTCGGCCCGTACCTGCTGGGCCGGATCGTGGACGATCTCTCGGCGGGGGCGGGCGAGCTGCATCTGGAGCGCGTGGCGCTGCTGTTCGCGCTGGCGCTGGCCGTGCAGACGTTCTTCGTCCGGCAGGTCCGGCTGCGCGGGGCGATGCTGGGCGAGGAGATGCTGGCCGATCTGCGCGAGGACTTCCTGGTGCGGTCGGTGGGTCTGCCGCCGGGCGTGCTGGAGCGGGCCGGTACCGGTGACCTGCTGTCGCGGATCACCACCGACATCGACCGGCTGGCGAACGCCATGCGCCAGGCCGTGCCTCAGCTGGCGATCGGCGTCGTGTGGGCCGGGCTGCTGTTCGGCGCGCTCGCGGTGACCGCGCCGCCGCTGGCACTGGCCGCGCTGGTGGCGCTGCCGGTGCTGGTGATCGGCTGCCGCTGGTACTTCCGGCGGGCGCCCTCGGCGTACCGCTCGGAAGCGGCCGGCTATGCGGCGGTCGCGGCCGTGCTCACCGAGACGGTGGACGCGGGCCGCACGGTCGAGGCGCACCGCCTCGGGCCGGAGCGGATCGCGCTGTCGGAGCGCCGGATCTCGCAGTGGGTCGCGTGGGAGCGGTACACGCTGTTCCTGCGGACGGTCCTGTTCCCCGTCATCAACGTCACCTTCGTGACGATCCTCGGCTCGGTGCTGCTGATCGGCGGCTACTGCGTGCTGCAGGGCTGGATGTCGGTCGGTCAGCTGACCACGGGTGCGCTGCTCGCGCAGATGCTGGTCGATCCGATCGGCCTGATCCTGCGCTGGTACGACGAACTGCAGGTCGCCCAGGTCTCGCTGGGCCGGCTGGTGGGCGTACGGGAGATCGAGGCGGACGCGGGGGACGCGAAGGTGGCTCCCGAGGGCCGGGACGTGCGGGCCGAGGAGGTCCACTTCGGCTACCGGGAGGGCGTGGACGTCCTGCACCACGTGTCGATGTCCGTGCCGCCCGGCACCCGGATGGCGCTCGTCGGGCCCTCGGGTGCGGGCAAGTCCACCCTGGGACGGCTGCTCGCGGGCATCTACGCGCCCCGGACCGGCGAGGTCACCCTCGGCGGGGCACGGCTGTCGCGGATGCCTGCGGAGCGGGTGCGCGAGCACGTGGCGCTGGTCAACCAGGAGCACCACGTGTTCGTGGGCTCGCTGCGCGACAACTTGCGCCTCGCCCGGACGGGCGCCGACGACGCCGAGCTGTGGGCGGCGCTGGGCGCGGTCGACGCGGACGGCTGGGCGCGGGCCATGGAGGCCGGCCTGGACACCGAGGTCGGTTCCGGCGGCACGGCACTGACCCCGGCGCAGGCGCAGCAGATCGCGCTGGCCCGGCTGGTGCTGGCGGACCCGCACACGCTGGTGCTCGACGAGGCCACCTCGCTGCTGGACCCGCGTGCGGCGCGGCACTTGGAGCGTTCGCTCGCCCGGGTGCTGGACGGGCGCACGGTCATCGCCATCGCCCACCGGCTGCACACCGCGCACGACGCGGACGTGATCGCGGTGGTCGAGGGCGGCCGGATCAGCGAACTGGGCTCGCACGACGAGCTGGTCGCGGCCGACGGGGCGTACGCGGCGCTGTGGCGGTCCTGGCACGGGTGACCCCGGCCGGCGGTCCGGCGGCCGGCCAGGCTGCCCGCCGGCCCGCTGTCCTGCCGGCCCGCTGTCCTGCTGTCCTGCTGCCCGTCACGTGCCGGACGGACCCTCGTGGTCGGCCCCCGGCGGGCCGTCCTCGAGGCGGCCGGTCACCACGAGGTTGCCGTCCGGAGTGCGCCGCGCGAGGTAGCCGGTGCGGAGGTGGCCGTCGGCGGTGAAGGAGCGTGCCGTGTGCTCGGGCGCCCGGTAGTAGCCTCGCGGGGTGTGCGGGCCCCGGATGAGGAGTTCCCCGGGCTCCCCGTCGGACACGTCCTTGCCGTCGGCGTCGACGAGGCGGATCTCGTCGCCGGGCGAGAGCGGACGGCCCTGCATGGTGAACACGGTCTCGTCCGGATCGGCGGGCCGGGTGAGGGTGAGCGGCCCCCCGGCCGTGCCGAAGACCTGCTGCGGGCGACAGCCCAGTTCGATGCCCGTCCGTTCGGCGGTCGCCCGGTCCACGGGCGCGCCGCCGATCTGCACGAGACGCAGACTGCTCACGTCGGCCCGGACCGTGGGCAGTGCGTCGAGCCACAGCCTGGCGACGGCGGGCACCAGCGAGGTGACGGTGACCCGCTCCCGCTCGATGACCGGAAGGCTTTCCGCCGGCGCCGGATCCTCGACCAGGACGACGGTGCCGCCGACGGAGAGGGTCCCGACGATGCCGGGGCAGCCGAAGGCGAAGTCGGACGCGGCGGGCAGCGCGGCGAGGTACACGTCGTCCTCGGTGAGCGAGACCAGTCCGGCGGCGGTCTGCGCCTGGTGGACGTAGTCGTTGTGGGTCCGCGGAACGAGCTTGGGCTCCTCGCCGGCACCGCCGGACAACAGGAGGAACGCCACCTGGCCGGCGCTCTGCGCGAGCGCCCGGTCGGGCGGGGAGTCGACGGAGCCCAGCGGGAAGTAGTGACAGCCCGACGGGTCGGTCGTGAAGCCGCCGTACGGGGACGAGGTGCCCGGCGCCTCGAGGGGGAACACCCGCCGCAGGAAGGGCCCTCGGGCCGCGATGTCCGCGGCCATCGCCGTGTGGTCGAAGCCCCGGTAGGCCGAGGGACCGACGTAGCCGACGGCCTGGGTGATCCACGCGACGGGAGACACCTCGGACGCCCGGTGCGTGACCGGGCACAGGACGGGGACCATACCGGCGCGCATCAGCGCGAAGACGGTGATGACGAACTCGGGCACGTTCGGCAGCTGGACGACGACCCGCTGCCCGGTCCGCAGGCCGCGCAGGCGGAAACCGGCGGCCATGCGGTCCACGCGCCGGTTCAGGTTCGCGTACGTGATGCGGGTGGCACCGTGCACGAGGGCGGTCCGCGGTCCGTGCTGCAGGGCCCAGCCGCGCAGCAGGCCGTCCAGCGTGTCGCCGCGCCAGTGCCCGGCCATCCAGTAGCGGTCGACGAACTCCTCGGGCCAGGGCGTGCAGCCCTCGAGCATGCGTGTCATTCGCTTCCTTCCCCGCCGTCCTGACCCTGGCAACCCAATCCGTCAACATCCCCGCGCACCATGCGCTTTCCTGACCATGGTCGCTGAATTCGATCAGCAGAACACCCAAGGCGCGCCGCTGACCAGGGGAAATGGTCCGGCCGGGCGGCCTGGCGGGCTAGGAGCCGAGGAGCGGCAGGGCGGGGAAGGCGTGGTCCTGCCAGATCAGTCGGGAGGCCTCCTCCGGGTAGGCGGCGAGGGCCGGCCGGGTGTCGAAGAGCTGCACAAGGCGCTGCCCGGTGTCGTACGCGGGCCAGCCGGGGTCGCCGTGTGCCGCGAACGCCGTCCAGGCGCCCCGCATGCGCGCCGACAGCTCCTCGGCCTCCGGGAACGGGCTCTCGCCGATCAGCACGGCGGGCTGGCCGCGATCCAGGTTGCCGAAGACCAGCGGCACGTCGAGGCCGTGGCAGGCGCCGAGGGCGCCGCCCATGCCCGGGGCGGACCAGGTCAGCTCGTAGACGTGGGCACGGCCGCCGCCGGCGGTCTGGGCCTGGGCGAGGTGGAGGGACGGCATGCGGAACAGCCAGTCGGAGCCGACCAGCTCGTACAGCTCGTCCGGGCCCGCGGCCGGAAAGGCCTCGCGGTAGCGGTGTGCGGCGTCCTGACCGGGACCGAAGACGTGCAGGGCGGTCTGCGCCTGCTCCGCAGTGACCTGGCCGAGCAGTCCGTCGAGTGCGGTGAGCAGCCGCGTTTCGTCGCGGGTGTGGCCGACGAGGAGTTCGATCCCCCGGCCGGCGCCCTCGGCCAGGGCCTGCCACGGCGTGACGGGCAGGATGTCGCCGTCGACGACCGGGGAGAAGGGGATCGCCCGGTGCGCGACGGGGCCCCAGCGATCCGCCCACCGGTCCGTCTTCGCGCCGACCGCGTCACCGGCAGCGGGCAGCCGGGCGGGGTCCACCCCGGCCAGGTCGGCCGACGTGGGCCGCAGCCCCAGCTCGGCGGCGCAGGCGGCGGCGATGTCGGCGGCGAGCTCCGGTGAGAAGAAGGTGCCCTGCACGCTCTGCGCGACGGCCCGGCCGAAGAGACCGGCCGCCCGCGGCATCGCCAGCAGCGCGGCGACCGATCCGCCGCCCGCGGACTGGCCGAAGACGGTGACGCGGCCCGGGTCGCCGCCGAAGGCCCGGATGTTGTCGCGCACCCATTCCAAGGCCGCGATCTGGTCCAGCAGGCCGCGGTTGGCGGGCGCTCCCTCGATCTGCCCGAACCCCTCGAGGCCCACACGGTAGTTGAACGTCACCACGACGACGCCGCCGTCACGCGCCAGGCGGCCGCCGTCGTACTCGGGAAGGCCCGACATGCCGATCGAGTAGGCGCCGCCCTGGATCCACACCAGCACCGGCAGCCCCGCGCCCGGGCCCGGCTCGGGCGACCAGACGTTGACCGTGAGCCAGTCGTCGCCCACCGCGGCCCGGGCCAGCGCGTCCATGCCGAAGTGGCCGCCCTGCGGGGGCGGCGGGCCGTACGACACGGCCGGGCGCACCCCGTCCCACCCCCGTACGGGCCTCGGTGCGGCGAAACGCAGCGGGCCGACCGGCGGCTCGGCGAACGGGATGCCGCGAAAGACCGCGACGCCCTCCTCGCGGGCACCTCGGAGCGTCCCGGCCGTCACGCGGACTTCCGGCTGGGACCCGGAGGCCTCGAACGCGACAACAGTCATCACAGCTCCCTCACTGGGCGGCCCGGAGGTTCCGGATCATCCCGCTGGGCGCACGGCGCGCGCCAGTGATTTAGGGAGCTGCCGGCGCGAGGCGGCAGGCGGATCTAGATGAACCCGAGCGCCGAGGCGCCGCCGAAGCCGCCCAGCAGGACGAAGACCGGCATGAGGACCTTGAGCTCCACCCAGCTGCCGGCACGGAAGCGCATCAGCTTCGGCGGGCCGATCGGGTACCAGCGCTTGCCGGCGATCGGGATGGGCCACAGGACCGGGCAGCCGGAGACGGTCAGCGCGTCGCCGATGTCGTGGACCAGGGCGCCGAGCACGATCGGCAGGCCGAGCCAGAGGTACTCCTGGCCCGGGCCGGTGAACAGCCAGCCCGCGCCGTTGCCGGGCTGGTCGAGCACTCCCGCGAGGATCCAGGCGCTGGTCGCACCGAGCAGCCAGACCAGGACGTCGCTGGACATCCGGGCCGCCCGCCACAGCAGGCCTTCGACCGCCAGCACCAGGTGTACGAAGAGCAGCGCCAGGACGCCCCAGCGGTCGGCGGTGACGGCGAGCACGGAGGCTCCGCCGCCTGTCAGCACCGCCCAGAGCCACGTGTGCGTCAGCGTGCGGTGGCCGCCGGTGCGGCGGGCGTCCTTCTTGGAACGGGTGGACTTGTAGACGGCGTAGGAGATCTTGTCGACCACCTCGCACAGGCCCCTGGAGAGCGGGCCGAAGGCGCGCGAGATCGTCGCCGACTTGTGGTCGAGGTCCGGGGCCAGAGCCGCCCCGGCGCAAATCAGCGCGCCGACGACGAGGACGGGCCACGGCATGGGGTGTCCGGCCGCCGCGGTCGCCGCGCCCACCCCCAGCCAGGCCGCTGCACCGGACAGTGAGTGCGCCGGACCCATCATGGTCGTTTCCCGCCCCGCTGGTGTTGTGGTCGGGCCCCGTCGACCGTTTCGTTCGGGCCCCATCGACGGCACAGCGTACCGTCGATGATCTTCCTTCCGTCCGCCGGTTCCCTGATCCGGGGGGAAGCCAGGCAAGATGGGGGGTGTGACCCTCATTGATCAGCTCCCGCCGAACGCCGACCCCGACGCCCTCTTCGAGGCTTTCTCCTCGTGGGCGGAGGACCAGGGCATCACCCTGTACCCGGCTCAGGAGGAGGCGCTGATCGAGGTCGTCTCCGGGGCGAACGTGATCCTGTCCACGCCGACCGGCTCCGGCAAGAGCCTCGTCGCGGCCGGCGCGCACTTCACGGCCCTGGCCCAGGACAAGGTCACCTTCTACACGGCTCCGATCAAGGCCCTGGTGTCGGAGAAGTTCTTCGACCTGTGCAAGCTCTTCGGCACCGAGAACGTCGGCATGCTGACCGGCGACGCCTCCGTGAACGCGGACGCCCCGGTGATCTGCTGCACCGCCGAGGTGCTGGCCTCCATCGCCCTGCGCGACGGGAAGCACGCGGACATCGGCCAGGTCGTGATGGACGAGTTCCACTTCTATGCCGAGCCGGACCGCGGCTGGGCCTGGCAGATCCCGCTGCTGGAGCTGCCGCAGGCGCAGTTCGTCCTGATGTCGGCGACCCTCGGCGACATGAAGCGCTTCGAGGAGGACCTGACCCGGCGCACGGGCCGGCCCACTTCGGTGGTCCGCTCCGCGACCCGACCCGTCCCGCTGTCCTACGAGTACGTCACCACGCCGATCACCGACACGATCACCGAGCTGCTGGAGACCCGGCAGGCTCCCGTCTACATCGTGCACTTCACCCAGGCCCAGGCGGTCGAGCGGGCGCAGTCGCTCATGAGCATCAACATGTGCACCCGCGAGGAGAAGGACAAGATCCAGGACCTGATCGGCAACTTCCGCTTCACCACCAAGTTCGGCCAGAACCTTTCCCGCTACGTCCGGCACGGGATCGGCGTGCACCACGCCGGCATGCTGCCCAAGTACCGCCGCCTGGTGGAGAAGCTCGCCCAAGCCGGCCTGTTGAAGGTCATCTGCGGTACGGACACCCTCGGGGTCGGTGTCAACGTCCCCATCCGTACGGTGCTGTTCACCGCGCTCACCAAGTACGACGGCAACCGGGTCCGGACGCTGCGCGCCCGCGAGTTCCACCAGATCGCCGGCCGCGCCGGCCGGGCCGGCTTCGACACGGCGGGCTACGTGGTCGCGCAGGCACCCGAGCACGTCATCGAGAACGAGAAGGCCCTCGCGAAGGCGGGCGACGACCCGAAGAAGCGCCGCAAGGTGGTGCGCAAGAAGGCCCCGGAGGGCTTCGTCGCCTGGTCGGACACCACCTTCGAGAAGCTCATCGCAGCCGACCCGGAGGCCCTGACCTCGCGGTTCAAGGTCACCAACATCATGCTGCTCTCCGTCATCGCCCGGCCGGGCGATGCCTTCAAGGCCATGCGGCACCTCCTCGAGGACAACCACGAGCCCCGCAAGGCCCAGCTGCGGCACATCCGCCGGGCCATCGCGATCTACCGCTCGCTGCTGGACGGCGGCGTGGTCGAGAAGCTCGACACCCCGGACGCCGAGGGCCGCACCATCCGGCTCACCGTCGACCTCCAGCAGGACTTCGCGCTCAACCAGCCGCTGTCCACCTTCGCGCTGGCGTCCTTCGACCTGCTGGACCCCGAGTCGCCCTCCTACGCCCTGGACATGGTGTCCGTCGTGGAGTCCACGCTGGACGACCCGCGCCAGATCCTGGCCGCCCAGCAGAACAAGGAACGGGGCATCCAGGTCGGCCAGATGAAGGCCGACGGCATCGAGTACGAGGAGCGGATGGAGCGTCTCCAGGACGTCACCTATCCCAAGCCGCTCGAGGAGCTGCTCTTCCACGCCTACGACGTGTACGCCAAGAGCCACCCGTGGGTGCGCGACCACCCCGTCTCCCCGAAGTCGATCATCCGCGACATGTACGAACGCGCGATGACCTTCACCGAGTTCACCTCCTTCTACGAGCTGGCCCGTACAGAGGGCATCGTGCTGCGCTACCTGGCGAGCGCGTTCAAGGCGCTCGACCACACCATCCCCGACGACCTCAAGTCCGAGGACCTCCAGGACCTGATCGAATGGCTGGGCGAGCTGGTCCGCCAGGTCGACTCCAGCCTGCTCGACGAGTGGGAGCAGCTGGCGAACCCGGAGGTGGAGACGGCGGAGCAGGCCCAGGAGAAGGCCGACCAGGTCAAGCCGGTCACCGCGAACGCGCGCGCCTTCCGCGTCCTGGTCCGCAACGCGATGTTCCGCCGGGTGGAGCTGGCCGCCCTCGACCACGTCAACGTGCTGGGCGAGCTGGACGCCGAGTCCGGCTGGGACGCCGACGCCTGGGGCGAGGCCATGGACGGGTACTGGGACGAGTACGACGACCTGGGCACCGGCCCCGACGCGCGCGGCCCCAAGCTGCTCCAGATCGAGGAGGACCTGGCGCACGGCCTGTGGCGCGTCCGCCAGACCTTCGCCGACCCCAACGGCGACCATGGCTGGGGCATCAGCGCCGAGGTCGACCTCGCGGCCTCCGACGAGGAGGGCCGGGCCGTCATCCGGGTCACCTCGGTCGGCGAGCTCGGCGCCCTCTGACCTGCTCCGGCATCCCGCCGGCCCGCCCGGACCCGACAGTGGAGATCCTCTGATGACGAACCCCGCCGAGAGATTGGTCGATCTGCTCGATCTGGAGCAGATCGAGGTCAACATCTTCCGCGGCGCCAGCCCGCAGGAGTCCCTCCAGCGCGTCTTCGGCGGCCAGGTCGCCGGCCAGGCGCTTGTGGCGGCGGGCCGCACCGTCGAGAGCGACCGCCCGGTCCACTCGCTGCACGCGTACTTCCTGCGCCCCGGCATCCCCGGGGTGCCGATCGTGTACCAGGTGGAGCGGGTGCGCGACGGGCGGTCCTTCACCACGCGCCGGGTCACCGCGGTCCAGCAGGGCAAGACGATCTTCAATCTCACCGCCTCCTTCCATCATCCGGAGGAGGGCAGCATCGAGCACCAGCTGCCTCCTCACCATGTCCCCCACCCGGACACGCTTCCCAAGGTCGCGGACGAGATCAGCGAGCACCTCGGGGCACTGCCGGAGGCGCTGGAGCGGATGGCCCGCCGCCAGCCCTTCGACATCCGGTACGTGAACCGGCTCCGCTGGACTCCGGAGGAGCTCAAGGGCGCCGACCCCCGCAGCGCGGTGTGGATGCGCGCGGTCGGCCCGCTGGGCGACGACCCGCTCGTGCACACCTGCGCCTTGACCTACGCCAGTGACATGACCCTCCTCGATGCCGTGCGCATCCCCGTGGAGCCCCTGTGGGGCATGCGCGGTTTCGACATGGCCTCGCTCGACCACGCCATGTGGTTCCACCGGCCGTTCCGGGCGGACGAGTGGTTCCTGTACGACCAGGAGTCACCCATCGCGCACGGCGGGCGCGGTCTCGCCCGGGGCCGGATCTACGATCTGGAGGGCAGGCTGCTGGTCTCCGTGGTCCAGGAGGGCCTCTTCCGTCCGTACCCCGCCAAGCCGTCCGACCCGGCCCGGCCGTCCGAGCCCGCCCCGAAGAACTGAGCACGCCCATGGCCACCTCCGCCCTCCCCTGCCCCTGCGGGCTGCCCGCCGCGTACCCGGAGTGCTGCGGCCGCTTCCACTCCGGTGCCCAGCAGGCACCCACCGCCGAGCGGCTGATGCGCTCCCGGTTCAGCGCCTTCGCCGTCGGCGACACCGCCTACCTGCTGCGCTCCTGGCACCCCTCGACCCGTCCCGCCCATCTCGACCTGGACCCCGGGCAGCGCTGGGAGCGGCTGGAGATCCTCGCCACCGAGCGCGGCGGGATGTTCGAGACGGAGGGTTCGGTCGAATTCCGCGCGCACTACCGCGAGGGCCGGCACACCGGCTCGCTGCACGAGCACAGCAGCTTCTCCCGCGAGGCCGGGGCCTGGGTCTACGTCGGCCCCCTCTCCCCCGTCGACTTCGACTGATCCCGCGCTGCCGTCAGGGCGAAGTCCAGGCTCGTGCGGTACCAGCGGATCTCTTCCGGCGGCCCGGCCTTCAACAGCTGCAGCGCCACCGCGGCGGACGCCGGGACCTGCGGATGCCCGTATGGAGGGGGCGGTGCGAGCGCGGCCAGGACGATCCGCTCCGCCGGGTCGGGCACGGCCTCCCGCAGCTCGTCCTCCGGGAGTACGGAGGCCAGTACGGCGGCGCGCTCCCAGGGGTCGGCGGTCCGTCTCAGCAGCAGCCCGACGTGCCGCCCGCGCCACCGGCGCGGGCGCAGATCCGCCTTGGCCGCCATCAGCTCCCGGTCGGCCGGGGGTGCGATCCCGCTCAGCATCCCGGGCTCCCGCACGGCGAACGTTCGTAGTTCTGCGGCCAGATAGAGCCACACGACGGCGCGGTACCGGTTGATCCGGTAGCCGACCGGGGTGACGTGCCCGCAACGCGCGAGGCGGGTGAACCGGCTCGGGCCGATCCCCAGCACCTCGGCCGCGGCCCCCGCTCCGGCCACGGCCTCGATCCGCTCGCGCAGCGCGTCCGGTCCGCCCGCGGCCGACCTGGCCCGGTCCAGCTCCGCCCGTGCGTAGCGCACGGTCCCGCCCGCCGTCGGCCTCTCCGCCCGCACGATCCCCAGCTGGACGGCCCTGGCGAACTCGCTGCGGCTCAGCCCCAGTTCCCCCGCGGCCTGCGCGCCGCCCACCAGCACGTCCACGTCGCCGCCGGCGCCTTCGACAGCCACGGCCCTCTCCGCGCGCTCGGTCACCTCGGCGTCCCGCAGCGCGGTCCCCATCTGCATCATCACGGTCCTCCCCCACGAGCAATGATTACTCTGTGTGAAGACCGTAACCCAGTGCAACGACATCCCGCGCAGCCTGTGGACAACTCCCGGAGCGACCCCGCCCCGCCGGATCGGCCGCCGGAATCGGCCGCCGGACTCACCGCCGGCTCAGCCGGAGGGCCAAGCCGCCACTCAGCCGCCGGTGATGCGCCGCTCCGCGACGCCCAGGTGCTCGCCCACCCGGTTGACCAGCAGCGTCATCTCGTAAGCGACCTGACCGATGTCCGCCTCGGCCGCGCTCAGCACGCACAGGCTGCTTCCCGCACCCGCCGCCATGACGAAGAGGACCCCTTCGTCGTACTCGACCATCGTCTGCCGGACCTCGCCGGCCCTGAAGTGCCGCCCGGACCCCTTCGCCAGGCTCTGCAGACCGGCCGCGACGGCCGCCAGGTGCTCGGCGTCCTCCCGCGCCAGTCCCGCGCTCGCCCCCGTCACCAGGCCGTCATTGGACAGCACAACCGCATGCCGCACCTGCTGCACCCTGCGCGTCAAGTCGTCCAGCAGCCAGTCCAGTTGCTTGTCCAGTGCCATTCCCAGCCCCTCCCCGTCGACACGGCCTCCCGGCCG
>NZ_JARAYQ010000119.1:0-24774 GCF_033794505.1 Streptomyces sp. MB09-01
GGCGACCTTGTCGCCGAGGTCGCGGATGGCCTGCGGCGGCGGACCGATCCAAGTCAGGCCGGCGTCGATCACGGCCTGGGCGAAGTCGGCGTTCTCGGAGAGGAACCCGTAGCCCGGGTGGACCGCGTCCGCGCCCGACTCCTCGGCGGCCCGGAGCACCTTGGCCATGTCCAGATAGCTGGTGGCCGGGGTGTCACCGCCCAGCGCGAACGCCTCGTCGGCCATGCGGACGTGCAGGGCGTCCCGGTCCGGATCGGCGTAGACGGCTACGCTCCCGATCCCGGCGTCCCGGCAGGCACGGGCGACCCGGACAGCGATTTCGCCACGGTTGGCGATGAGCACCTTGCGCACGACGGCTCCCTTTCAGCGGGTGTTTGCTGTGACGGTCTCGGCCCCTTGCTCCGCGCCGGGGACGGACGGGGGGTCCCCCACCGCTCCGACGGGTCCGTGGCGCCCGCTCAGCGCGGTCGCTGCCAGCTGCGCGGCCCGCCGAAGCCGCGGGTCCGCTCCAGCCGTGCCCAGCGCGCCCCGCCGTCGCCGGGTCCGGGACCGCGCGACGCGTCCGGGTCCGCGGTGGCCGCCTGGCTGCGGGTGAGGAGGACGGTGACGAGGGCGGCTGCCTCGTCCTCGTCGAGGCTGCCGCGTTCGATGCGGATCAGGTGCGGGAGGATGCCGGCGTTCATCAGTTGCTCCTTCGGTCGATGACGGACACGGGTACGCCCTTCGCGGTCGGGCGGCGTACGGACCGGGGACGGCCGCGTACGGACCGGGGACGGCCGGTGGTGCCCCGGGGCCGTGGGGCACGGGCGCGGATACGGCCCCGCCCGGTCAGGTCGCGGCCGGGACGGCCGCCGCCGTCGGGGTGGCGAGGGCCACCGCGGCGGCGTGCCCCGGTGCGCACGGCACGTCCAGCACCACCCAGCCGGCGGGGCCGAGGGGCTTCCCCGGCCCGCCGTCGCCCAGGTAGTCGGCGTCCAGGGCCCGTCGCAGACCGGTGCCCAGGCCCTTGAGGTACGCCTCCTTGCGCGCCCAGATCCGGGCGAAGCACTCCGCCCGGTCGGCGGGCGGCCGGGCCCGGAGTTCCGTCCGTTCGGCCGGGTGCAGACGGCGACCGCACAGTTCCGCCGTCGTCACTCCGGGCACGCGCTGGACGTCCACGCCGACCGGGCGGCCGGCGAGCCCCACCAGGGCCAGGTCCCCGCTGTGCGAGAGGGAGAAGTGCACAGCGGACTGCCCGGCCACCACCGGCCGCCCGCCCGCCTCGCGGCGCAGCGGCACGTCCTGGGGAAGGACGCCGAGGCGCTCCCCCAGGAGGTGCCGCAGGGCCGCGTGCGCGGCGACGTACAGCGCGGCCTGCGCCGGGCGGCGGAACGCGGCGGCGCGCCGGCGCTCCGTCGCGTCCAGGCCGGCGAGTTCCGCCGCACCGGGCGGCTCGCCGGTCCGGACCAGCCACAGCTCCACGTCTCCCCGCACGGGACGTGGCAGCCGCACCGCGCGCGGCGGCGTACTGCCGGTTTCGTCGTCAGTCCGCACGAGTGACGACGAGGGCGGAGTTGAACCCGCCGTAGCCGCGCGCCAGGACGAGCACGGTGCGCAGCGCCGTCTCCCGGGGCCGACCGGTGACGAGGTCCAGGCCGAGGGCGGGGTCCGCCTCCGCGTGGACGGTCGGGGGGATCACCTGGTCCCGGAGGGACAGCAGGGCCGTGGCCACGTCGAGCGGCCCCGCACCGGAGTTGAGCCGGCCGGTCATGGTCTTGGGCGCCGTGACGGGCACCCCTCGCACGCCGAAGAGGTCGCGCAGGGCGGCCGCCTCCGTCGCGTCGAGCTCGGGGACGGCGGCGGCGTCGGCGAAGACGACGTCGACGTCCCCCGGGGCGAGGCCGGCGTCGGCCAGGGCGAGGTCGATCGCGCGGCGCAGCCCCGGCTCGCGGCCGCTGCCGGGCCGAGGGTCGAAGGTGGTGCCGTAACCGGCGATCCGCCCGTAGGGGCGGGCGCCGCGGGCCGCCGCGCTCGCGGCGTCCTCCACGATGAGGAGCGCCCCGCCCTCGCCGACGACGTGCCCGGCGGCGGCGGGGTGGAACGGCCGGTAGGCGGTGGCCGGGTCGTCGTCGGTGCTGAGCCGGCCGCTGGTGAGCAGGGCGGCCCAGCCCCACGGGCAGATCGAGGAGTCGACGCCGCCGGAGACGACGAGGGGCGTTCCGTTCCGGATCAGCCGGCGGGCCTGGGCGAGGACGTCGAGGCCGCCCGCCTGGTCGCCGACGAGGACGCCGCTGGGGCCGCGCATGCCGTGCCGGATGGAGATCTGGCCGGTGTTGACGGCGTAGAACCAGGCGAAGGACTGGTAGGCGCTGACGTACTTGCTGCCGCGGCTCCACAGGGCCCGCAGCTCGTTCTGGCCGAAGGCGAAGCCGCCCGCCGAGCTGGCCGTGACGACGCCCATGCCGAAGGAGTCCGTCCCGGCCGGGTCCACCTCGGCGTCGGCGAGCGCCCAGTCGGCCGCGACCAGTGCCATCCGGGTCATGTGGTCCGTCTGCGGAAGCAGCCGGCTGGGCAGGTGCTCGGCGGCGTCGAAGTCACTCACCTCGCCGGCGAGGCGGGCCGGATAGGAGGCGGGGTCGAACCGCTCGACGGGTCCGATGCCGCTCTGCCCGGCGAGGGTGGCCGCCCAGAAGGCTTCGGTGCCGAGGCCGTTGGGGGCGACGACGCCGAGGCCCGTCACCACGGCGGTCGTGTGCGCCGCCGTCGGCGTCCCCGCGGCGGCGGGCGTCGTCGTGGCGGTGGTCATCGCGGGCTCCTCTCCGGGCGGCTGAGCACGATGGCGCTCTGGAAGCCGCCGAAGCCGCTGCCGACGCTGAGCACGCTGTCGAGCCGCCGTTCCCGGGCGGTCAGGGGGACGTAGTCGAGGTCGCACTCGGGGTCGGGGGTGTGCAGGTTGGCCGTCGGCGGCACGACGCCGTACTCCATGGCCAGTGCGCACGCCGCGATCTCGATGGAGCCGATGGCGCCGAGCGAGTGCCCGACCATCGACTTGATGGAGCTGACCGGGGTGCGGCGGGCGTGCTCGCCCAGGCTGAGCTTGAACGCCGCCGTCTCGTGCCGGTCGTTCTGCTTGGTGCCGGAGCCGTGGGCGTTGACGTAGTCGATGGCCTCGGGGTCGAGGCGGGCCTCGTCGAGGGCGATCCGGATGGCCTCCGCCATCTCGCGCCCGTCCGGCCGCAGTCCGGTCATGTGGAAGGCGTTGCAGCGGGAGCCGAACCCGGCGATCTCCGCGTAGATGTGGGCGCCGCGGCGCCGGGCGGCCTCCAGTTCCTCCAGGACGAAGACGGCGGAGCCTTCGCCGAGGACGAAGCCGTTGCGGGTCCCGTCGAAGGGCCGGGAGGCGTGCGCGGGGTCGTCGTGCCGGGGCGTGGTGGCCTTGATCGCGTCGAAGCAGGCCATGGTGATGGGCGAGATCGGCGCGTCGGTGGCGCCGGCGATCATCACGTCGGCACTGCCCTCGCGGATCAGCTCGGTGGCGTGGCCGACGGCGTCGAGGCCGGAGGTGCACCCGGTGGACACCACGGTGGTGGGACCTTCGGCGCCGGTGGCCCAGGCGACCTCGACGGCGAACGAACTGGGCACCAGGTGGTTGTACAGGTGGGGCACCGCGTAGGCGTGGTCCACGAGCTCCAGGCGCCCGTCG
This sequence comes from Streptomyces sp. MB09-01, assembly GCF_033794505.1. Lineage (NCBI taxonomy): Bacteria > Bacillati > Actinomycetota > Actinomycetes > Kitasatosporales > Streptomycetaceae > Streptomyces > Streptomyces sp. MB09-01. Next base: position 3,683 of record NZ_JARAYQ010000119.1, read on the forward strand.
TCGCTGACGACCCGGTACTCCTGGTCCAGGCCCATGGTGGCGCCGACGGCGCTGCCGAGGCAGACGCCGGTCCGGTGCGGGTCGCCGCCGGCCATGTCCAGTCCGCTGTCGGCCAGCGCCTCCCGGGCGGCGACCACCGCGAACTGCGCGGCGCGGTCCATGCGGCGGATCTCCTGGGGCCGCAGGCCGTGTTCCTCGGGATCGAAGTCGATCTCCGCCGCCACTCGCGAACGGAACGGCGAGGGGTCGAAGAAGGTGATGCCGCGAGTGGCGGTACGGCCCTCGCTGAGCAGGCTCCAGAAGTTCTTGGCACCGATGCCGCCGGGAGCGAGGACGCCGATGCCGGTGATGACGACGCGCCGCTTCACCGGGTCCTCCCGTCTGCGGCCGGCGTGGCCGTCGGGGCGGGTACGGGTGCCGTTGCCGGGCCCGGGTGCGTCGAGGGGCGGGGTGTGGTGTGCATGATCGGGGTCTCCTAGGGGAAGCGCGGGCGCGGGCCGGGGGCACGCCGGCTCAGATCGAGAGTCCTCCGTCGACCGTGAGAACGGTGCCGGTGACGTATTCCGCCGTCAGGAGGTACGCGACGGCGTCGGCGACCTCCTCGGCGCGGCCGAAGCGGTTCAGGGCGACGCCTTTGCGCGCCTTCTCCCGGAGCGTTCCGGAAAGCCCGGAGACCATGTCGGTCTCGATGAATCCGGGGGCCACCGCATTCGCGCGGATCCCGTACCGGCCGACCTCTTTGGAAAGGGCCTTGGTGAATCCGATGATGCCGGCCTTGGTGGCGGAATAGTTGGTCTGCGTCGCATTCCCGTACAGACCTGCGACGGAGGAGAGGTTCACGACGCAGCCGGACTTCCGCTTCATCATGCCGAAGACGGCCGCCCGGGTGACGTGGAAGGTGCCGGTCAGATTGACGTCGACGACGTCCCGCCAGTCCCCGTCCTCCATCATGACGAGCGGGGTGTCGCGGACGATACCGGCCGAGTTGACGACCACGTCGATCGGCCCGAGTTCCTGCTCGGTCCGCTGCACCCAGGCCCGTACCTGCGCGGCATCGGTGACGTCGACCTGGCTGGCCACGACCCGGGGGCCCAGCTCGGCGGCCTCCTTCTCCAGGCTCCGCGCGGCCTCGGACGGGTTCTGGTGACAGAAGGCCACCTGGTGGCCGTCGCGGGCGAGCCGCAGCACCACGGCGCGTCCGATGCCCCGCGATCCGCCGCTGACGAGTGCGGTCCTCCGGTTTTCCTGAGCCATGTGGCTACTCCCTGAAACGGTTTCCGAAAGCAGAACAGGCTGCCACGCGTTCAGCAGCCTGTGATATCTCGGGGGCGGTCGCGATCTCGTTTCCCTCGGCCTCGGCGGACACACACCACCGGAGCCTGGTGAAATCATTCTTCGGAATGCCGGTTAAGTTCAATGTGCTGCCGGCTAAGTTTGCGCTAAATGCTTTCGGCCGCTGTGGCCGTCCCGGGGGCGGAGCCCGCCGGGTCCGCGCCGTCGCCGGGCACGGGGACCCTGGGCCGCAGCAGCCATGCCACGGCGCAGCCGATGGCGGCCAGGGCGCAGGCGCCGAGCACCAGGCCGTGCAGCCCGTCCACCGCGGCCTCGCGGAAGGCCGTGAGGGCGGTGTCGGGAAGTCGCCGCAGCGCCTCGGGGTCGAGGTGCTGACTGGACGCGGCGAGGGCCCGGGCCTCCTCCGCTCCGAGCCGCTCCGTCAGGGTGTCCTCGGACACGGCGGTGTAGACGGAGCCCAGCAGCGCGACGCCCAGCGAACCGCCGAGGGCCCGGAAGAGGTTGAGCAGACCGCTGGCGACGCCGATGTCGCGCTCCTCGGCGCTGCCGAAGGTGATGACGAGCGTGATCTGGAGCACCAGGCCGATGCCGAAGCCGGCCACCACGCAGACGGAGGCGGCGAGGGCGGCTCCCGTACCGGTGTCCAGGAGGGTGAGCAGGGCGAGTCCGCCGGTGGCCGTGGCGGTGCCGGCGAGCGCCGGCAGGCGGATCCGTCCGCTGCTCAGGACGAGCCGTGCGGCGAGGAGCTGAGCGGTGATCATGCCCCCCATGAACGGAAGCAGCAGGAGGCCGCTGATCGTGGGGGACACGCCCTGCACGGTCTGCAGGTAGAGGGGCAGGTGGACCATGACCGCGAGCTGGCCGGCGCCCAGCAGCAGACCGAGGACCTGCGCGAGGTTGAAGTCCCCGGAGCGGAACAGCCGGGGCGGCAGGATCGGTTCGACCGCACGGCGCTCGACCCGGACGAGCACCGCCAGGGCCGCGGCCGCGACGACGGCCAGGGTGACGATCTGCCAGGAGCCCCAGGCGTACCGGGTACCGGCCCAGCCGGCGAGCAGGGTCACGGCGACGACCGCGACCGTGAGCAGGGCCGCGCCAACGAGGTCGATGCGCGCCTTGGCCCCCCGCGCGACGGCGGGGACTCCGAGGGCGGTGGCGGCGAGCGCGACGGCGCCGACGGGCACGTTGATGTAGAACGCCCAGCGCCAGTCTGCGTGTTCGGTGAGCACGCCACCGAGCAGCGGTCCCCCGACGAGCGCCAGGGGGATGACCGAGCCGATCACGGACTGCACCTTGATCCGGCCGGCGGGATCGCGCACCAGATCGCCGACGAGGCCGAAGGCACCGACGAACAGACCGCCGGCGCCGAGCCCCTGGAGGGTGCGGAAGCCCACGAGCTGCGTCATGTTCTGGGCGAGCCCGGCCGCCATCGAGCCGACGAGGAAGATGACGATCGCGGCCATGAAGGTGCGGCGACGCCCGTAGAGGTCGCCGAACTTGCCCCAGAGCGGGGTGGTGACCGCAGTGGCGAGGCCGTAGGCCGTGACGACCCACGGGAGGAGGCTGAGCCCCCCGAGCTCGCCGACCATGGTGGGCAGCGCGGTGCCGACGATCACCTGGTCCAGGACGGCGAGCGTGATGCCGAGCACCAGCGCGAGCACCCCGAACCCGACCCGGCTGCCCTCCTCGGGTGCACCGGGCGGCGCCGGGGGCGCTTGCGCGGGCTCCCCCGGCGGCGGCGCGGCGTCGAACTCCGACGTCCGGGAGTCCTCTGACATGACCCTGTCCTCGCTTTCCGCGATGGCGTCCTTGTTCCGTACGGGTACGGAGGCCCGGGTACGGAAACGGGCACGGAGCCTCGTACGCCGTCCCCGCTCCCCGCTCCCGCTCCCCGCTCTTCCCCGGCGGCTCCGGGCGGTCTACTGCGGCCCGTCCTCCGCGTCCGGGTGGTCGGGGTAGCGGCCGAGCACGACGATCGCGTTGTTGCCCGCGAACGCCAGACCGTTGTTCTGCACCACCCGCAGCCGCGCCGGGACCGACTCGTTCGGGACGCAGTCGATCTCGCACTCGGGGTCCGTCTCCCGGTGGTTGATCGTCGGCGGGATGAAGCCCTCGGTGAGCGCCACCGAGCAGGCCACCGCCGCCAGCGCGCTGGCCGCGCCCATCGTGTGGCCGAGCATCGACTTGAGAGAGACGGTGCGGGGCGGGGCGCTGTCGTACACGTCCCGGATGGCCCGCGACTCGGTCACGTCGTTCGTCCGGGTGCCGGTGCCGTGCGCGGAGATCAGGTCGACGTCCTGCGGGGCCACGCCCGCGTCGTCGAGCGCCAGCTGCATGCAGCGGGCGATGCTCGACTGGTTGGGCTGCACCGGGTGGTGGGCGTCGCAGGTCAGCCCGTACCCGAGCACTTCGGCGTGGATGCGCGCGCCGCGCGCCAGCGCCGACTCCAGGCGCTCCAGTACGAGGACACCGGCGCCCTCACCGGTGAGGATGCCCTGCCGGTCCTTGTCGAAGGGCCGGCAGAAGTCGGGGGCGATGGTGCCCAGCCGGTAGAAGGCCGAGAAGGACTTCTGGCACATGGCGTCCGCGCCGCCGCACAGGGCGATGTCCGCGTCGCCGACCCTGATGGCGTCCAGGCCCATGCCGATCGCGTAGTTGCCGGCCGAGCAGGCGGTGGCCAGGGTGACGGCCTCGCTGTCGGTGAGGCCGAACTCCGAGGCCACGGCGGCCGAGAGACGGCCGGCACCCACGCGCCGGGCGGTCTGCGGGTTCCACGTCTCCGGCCCTGCGGCGACCCAGTCGGCGGCCAGCCGGTCCAGGTCCTGCGATTCGCCGTCCGTGGTGCCGACGGCGACCTGGACCCGCCGGGCGCGCAGCTCCTCGTCGGACAGCCCCGCGTCGGCGACCGCCATCCGCGCCGCGGCCACCGAGAACTGGGCCGTCCGGCCCAGCTCCTCCTTCTGCCACCGGCGCAGCCACGGCGCGGGGTCGAAGTCCCGTATCTCGCAGCCGTTGGCGTGGTCGAAGCCGGTGGTGTCGAAGGCGGTGATCGGCGAGACCCCGTTGCGCCCGGACCGCAGTCCCTCGGTGAACTCCTCCACGCCCACGCCGATGCTGGAGAACACGCCCAGGCCGGTCACCACCACGCGGTCGTTCGGGGACCACTGCCCGCCTGCCGCCCTCACGTCATCCATGTCGAGCTCCCTCTTCCTCGGTGCCGCCCGCAGGCGGTTCGCATGCGTCCGGGTCGCGCAGTACTGCAAGGTGGCCGGTGCCGGTGGCCGGGTCGACCGCGCACAGCGCGACGGTCGCGTACCGGCCCCGCCACGCTTGCGCCTCCTGCGCCAGCAGCCGCCACACGGCGGTGCACGAGCTGTCCGTCGGTGCCGTGCGGACGTCGGTGCGCTCGGCCGGGGCGGCTCCCGGGTCCGTCCCGGGTCCGAGGACCAGCAGCAACCGGCCCCGCTCGGGCACGAGCTCCGCCCACGCCCCGGCGAGCCGGGCCACGGGCACCGCGGCGGTCTCGGCCAGGCCGAAGCCGGCGCCCGCGTCGAGACGGAGCAGGACACCGGACGCGGCGGTCGCCCCGGCCGTGCCCCCGCTCTCCACGACGGCCACCAGGGGCGCGGAGCAGCGGCCGGTCCGGGCGTACGCGCCGGCCACCCGGAGTGCGGTGAACGGTCCCCCGACGCCCTGGTCGGTGAGCGCGAAGCCGTGCGCGGCGCCACCGGTGCGGTGGTTGAGGTAGGAGGCCGTGGTCTTGTACCCCTGGGGGTCGGGCACCGCGTAGACCAGCGCCACCAGGTCCGGGGCCGGTCCGTCCGGGTCCTGCGGTACGCGGGCGAGCAGCCGGTCCACGAGCTCCGTGTGCTGCGGCGGGGGTGCGTCCGGGGCCGGGGTCTCGACGTGCTCCACGGCGGTGTGCAGGCGCAGGTTCACCGGGCCACCGCCCCGTGCTCGGTCCCGGGGACGACGACCATCGCGGAGAAGGTCATCCCCACGCCGATGGCGACGAGCATGACCGGCCGGTCCGGTTCCAGCCGCTTTTCCTCGCGAAGGGTCGTGTAGTTGGCCAGCACGTCGGCGGCCAGACAGTGGCTGTACCGCGGGATGTTGTCGAGGAAGAAGCGCGCCCGCAGCTCCTCGTCCGGGACGGCATCCTGCCAGAACACCAGGTTGGGGCTGGGCGGGACGAACCACTGGACGTCGTCGAGCGTGCAGCCGGCGCTCCGGACGGCCTCCTCCATCACCTCCGCGAGCACCCGGGGCCGCGCCTCGGCGGCGGCCCGGAAGGTCTCGGGGGTGGAGAGGACGCCGTCGGAGAACTGGCCGAGGGTGCGCGTGGCGAAGGAACGGACGGGGACCCCGGGCCCGTCGTTCGCCACGAGCGCGGCGGCGGTGCCGTCCGCGACGATGCAGGTGTTCATGATGAGCTGGGCCTCCTGGGTCCGCGGCTTGTCGCCGACGACGACGAGTGCGCGTGCGGACGGGTCCTGCTCGGCCTGGAGCAGCGTGCCCGCGATGTCCACCGCGGACATCGACACGGCGCAGTTCTGCTGGGTGACCGCGAAGGCGTTGGCGTGCTCGAGACCGAGCCGGCGGGCGACCGCCGTGAGGGTGTCGGGCGACAGCTGGTCGGCGCCGTGCAGGGCATGGGCGAAGACCAGGTGGCGCACGGCGGCCGGCGAGGTGCCGGCGAGGGCCCGCTCGGCCGCGAGCACCAGCTGCTCGACGAGACCGAGGGACGGTTCGTACCGCATGCGGTCCAGTCCGAAGTGGCGGCGGAACATGTGCGTCTGCTCGGCACTCAGGCCGAGTTCGGCCGCCCGGTCCTCGACCGTGACCGTGCGTGGGGGGAAATAGGACTCGACCGCTTCCAAGGTGATCAACGTGCAGACCTCTCTCGTTCCCGCGTCGACCGGAAAACGTCCTGGGGGTGTCTTGTCGATCGGTTCGGGACCAGCCCGCGCGATCGGCGAGACACCCCCGGGGGACCGGTGGCTTCTCAGTGGTGCCGCAGCAGTGCGGCCGCGACGGTGCCCGCCTCGTCGGTGGTGGTGACGAGGGAGAGACGGCCGGCGGACCGCTCGTCGGTCTCGGCACGGCTCAGTACGGCGGCCAGCTGGAACGCGGCGGAGGCCGCGTGGCCCTCGCCGACGAGAGGGGCGACCGGCACCTCGGTGCCGCCCGCCGCGGCCAGTTCCTCCGCGACGGCCTGCTCCGCGTCGCCGCCCGGGCCGGCGGCGCCCGAGGCGCTCACCGCCCAGACGTCGGACGGCTTGGCGTCCGCGTCGCGCAGCACCTGCTCGACGCAGCGCCGTACGACCGCGGACCAGTCCCCGTCGCTGCACGTCATGGCCTTGACGCCGACGAGCGAGGCCGGCGCGGGCGGGGCGTCCGCCGGAGCGGTGGCGAGCGCGAACATCGCGCAGCCCTCGCCGAGGAGCGGTGCGCCGGCGGCGGGGTCGGCGGTGTGCCGGGCCAGCCACGCGCGGGCGGTCGAGTACTCCTCGGCGGCGCCGCAGAGCACCACCCCGGCCCGGCCGGTGAGCAGCAGCCGTCGTGCGTAGCTGAAGGCCAGCACTGCGGCGGAACGCCCGGCGGCCAGTGTGGCGTTGGGACCCTTCAGCTCGTGCCAGATGGCGACCTGCCCGGCGGCCCCGTTCATCACGCTGTACGGGATGAGGCCCGGTTCCACGTGGAAGGGGCGTTCTCCGGAGAGGGAGCCGCGCGTCAGGTCCAGGGTGCTCTGCACGCTGCCGCCGGTGGTGCCGAGCACCATTCCGGTGGTCTCGGGGGTGAGCGCCGTCCGGTCCATGTCGGCGAGCAGGTCGCCGACCGTGCCGACGGCCAGTCCGGTCACCCGGTTCATCATCCGGGTGCCCTTCTTGCCGAGCACCGCGCGGACCTCGAAGTCGGGGACGAGACAGGCGCGCCCGGGCGGAACCTGCCACTGCTCGTGGTCGAGCGCCGCCGCGGTGGCGCGGCCCTCGCGCAACCCCTCGGCGAATGCGGCCCGCCCGATGCCGAACGGCGAGGTGGCCGACCAGCCGATGATGTCCAGGCGGGGACGCCTTTTCTCGGAGCCGGTCATCGATTGGATTCCGAAACGACCTCGTACACGCCGGCCAGATTCACCATCCGCGCCATGTGGGCCTGCTCCAGTGTGACTTTCAGGTTAAGTTCGAGTGAGGAGAGGATTTCAATCAGGCGCATCGAGTCGGCGTCATGTTCCTCCACGAAGAGGCTCGTCTCGGTGATTTCATCCTCCTCCAGCTCGAGGATGTCACAGACGATCGTCTTGATCTGCTGCCTGTCGTCTGCCGTGATCGCAGCCATCTGCCGCCTCCGCTTATCCGTCGGCCCGTGCACGGAATCAATTCACGGGACATTACGCAGTAGCTTCTTCGGCGGCCGCGCAAAGAACAAGCAGCTCTTTTCTAGGTTTTCACTAGGTTCCGGCGAGCGGCCCCTGAACGCGGACGGGCGGGGGTGGCGCCTCGTCGCGGCGCCACCCCCGCCCTCCTGTTCGAACCCGGCTCAGGCCCGGCTCAGCACTGGCCCACCGCGCTGCGGCCCTCGACGGCCAGCCCGCCCTCCGGCGCACCGACGCGGGCCGGCCGCGTCACGCTCAACCGGAATCCGATGCCGCGGACCGTCTCGACCAGCGACGCGATGCCCAGCTTGCGCCGGAGCCCGACCATGTGCACACCGAGGGTCCTGGTGTCGCCCGCCCCGTCGTGACCCCAGACCTCCCGCATGATGTCCTCCCGGGTGAAGACCCGCCCCGGGGCGGATGCGAGGAGCGCCAGGATGTCGAACTCCTTGCGGGTGAGAGCAACTTCGCGCCCGTACACCGTGACGACCCGGCTGCGCAGGCCGATCCGCACCGGGCCCAGTTCGCTGATCTGCTCGCTCGGCGCGGCCACGCCCTTCCACGGCTGCCATGTGTCGCCGACGCGCCGGACCACCGCTTCCAGCCGGACCACGAGCTCCCGGATGGCGCACGGCCGGACGACGAAATCGTCGACGCCGAGCTTGAAGCACAGCACCCGGTCGAATTCGTCATCGCGCACATCGGTCACGATGAGTGGCACCGAGGACGCGGAACGTATCGCCCGGCACACCTCAAAGCCTTCCGTCCCGGATAAACTGAGGTCGAAGAGGACGGCGTCGACGTCCTGGGACCGGGCGAGCACCGCACCGAGCCCGTCCGCCTCCTCCACCCGGTGGCCACCACTCTTCAGATCCCTGGCCACCTCGACGGAGAATTCTCTGTCGCTCGTCACCACCAATATCAGCATGTAGGCCCACTCTCGTCCAGATTCCTGCACTTGGAATGCACCGGAAACGGCATGACCCATCGCCATGCCACAGGAAAAGGGGTGAGCACGGAAAAACTTCCTCGGTTTTCCGCACAGAGCGCGCATATGCGGATTTTAATAGATGCGCCACACAAGCCCCCGTTCGCTAGCACAATCGGAGTGTAGGGGAGTGCCCAATCAGCCATCAAGGCGACTCGTGTGAGCTGCATCACTTCGCAACCTGAATCGGAATATTACACACCGTTGCCTTGAGCACGTATTCATGAAAGGCGCGTCACAATATCGGACGGGGGACGTACAACCGTCCGGTCTTAGTGAAAGCTTAGAACTTCGCGCATTGTCCGGGCCCGAGCGGGCTGCCTACGGTCGGGGCCATGGACACGCATCACGCGGAACGGACAGCGGCGGTACGGCTCTGCGGCGGAGCAGGGTGCGCGGCCCGCGAGCCGCGCCCCGCCCTCGGAAGGAGCCGGCTGTGCCACGTCTGCGCGCAGCGCCTCGCCGCCGACCTGGAGCGGCTCCCCGGCCTGTACCGCTCCTGCGAGTCGGTGCTCGAGAACAGCCGGCCCGGTGGGGTGACGGCCGGCGGCCGCGGCACCGGCGGTCCGGTGCCCGGCATCCGCCTCAACACCCGGGCCGCCGAGGTGCGGGCTTCGATCCTCTCGGTGCTCGGATCGTGGGGCGGCCTGGTGGCGCACGAGCGCCGGCTCGCGACCCCGTCCCGCACGGTCACGGCGCTCGCCGGCTTCCTGCGCCTGCACGTCACCTGGCTGGCCTCGCACGAGACGGCCGCCGACGCGAGCGGTGAGCTGAACCGGCTGGTCCACGCCGCCCGCCGGCTCATCGAGCCGGAGTCGGTCCGCCGGCTGGAGATCGGCGCGTGCGCCGAACCCGACTGCGCCGGCAGCCTGGTCGCGCGGGTCCACACCGGCGACGGCGCCGCCCTTTCGGACATCGTGTGCACCGCGGCCCCCGCGCACCGCTGGCCCGCGGCGGAGTGGACGCGCCTCGGCCGCCGGCTCGGCGCCGGGAGCCGGCCGGACGCACCGGGCGGCACGGAGGGCACGGGCCGCGCGGGAGGCGCCCGGCGCGCCTCGGAGTGGCTCAGCCCCGCCGAGGTGGCCCACCTGCGGGGCGTCCCCTCCGGGACGGTGTACCGGCTCGCCAGCGAGAACCAGTGGCGCCGGGACAAGCGCGCGGGCCGCACGTACTACTGGGCCCAGGACGTGGAACGGACGTTCCACGCCGCCGGACGGACGCCCCGGTGACGCGCACGGCCGGCTCGCCGCCGACCGGTTCCGCTCCGAAGCCCGCCCCCCTCACCATCGGCGAACTCGCCGCGCGCAGCGGTGTTCCGGCCTCCACGCTCCGCTTCTACGAGCGCCGCGGCCTCATCGCCAGCGAGCGGACCCTGGGCAACCAGCGCCGCTACCCGCGGGACGTACTGCGCCGGGTCACCTTCATCCGGATGTCGCAGCAGCTGGGCATCCCGCTGTCGGAGGTGCAGGCCGTGCTGGGACTCCTCCCGGGGGGCCGGACGCCCACGGCGGAGGACTGGGCGCGGATCTCGCGGTGCTGGCGGAAGGAGCTCGACGCCCGGCTCGGGCGCCTGGAGGAGCTGCGGGACCGGCTGGAGGAGTGCACCGGCTGCGGCTGCATGTCGTTCAGCGGCTGCCTCCTGGCCAATCCCGACGGAGCCACGGGCGGGAAGGGCGGTGGCGCGGGCCCCGGGGGCGGGGACCCGCGCCGGCTCACCCGTTCCTGACCGTCACGCCGCGTACGGGCTGGTGGCGCGCGCCTCGCGGAGCGCCACCGCCCACCAGCGTAGGCGCTCGATCATCAGCTTGGCCGCGCTGCCGCACGCCTCCGCGTCGGTCGGCGTGCCCTCCGCGTCGAACTGCGACCAGGCGTTGTGGAAGCTGACGGTGTCCCGGATGGTGACGGAGTGGACCTCCGCGAAGACGGGGCGGAGTTGCTCGACGGCGCGCAGACCGCCGGACAGCCCGCCGTACGAGACGAAGCCGACGGGCTTGGCGTGCCATTCGGCGTTGTACCAGTCGATGAGGTTCTTCACCGAGGCCGGGAAGCTGTGGTTGTACTCGGGGGTGACGACGACGAAGGCGTCGGCCGCCGCGAGCCGCCCGCGCACCGCCTCCGCGGTCACGGCGGTCTCGCCCGCCGGCTGGGCGCCGAACCCCGGGAGGACCATGGGCAGGTCCACCTCGGCGAGGTCGATCGTGTCCACCTCCACGTCGGTGTGCCCGTTCAGCTGCTCGACGAACCAGCGCGAGACGACCGGCCCGAACCGTCCCTCCCGGACACTGGCGATGACGACGGCGATGCGCAGGTGCTTCTCGGGCACGGCTCTTCCCCCATGAGGTCGGCGGATCCGACGACTGTTCGACTGGTCAGCACGCTAGGAGTTGAACCGCGGTTCAGGTCAACCGTCCCCGGCCGGGATCGGGGGGGATCTCCGGGTCCCGGTGGGCGGACGCGCCCGGCAGCGGGCACGAAAAATGCCCTCCGAGCCTGCGTTTCCGCAGGTCAGAGGGCATTCAATGGGTGGAGCCTAGGAGATTCGAACTCCTGACATCTGCCTTGCAAAGGCAGCGCTCTACCAACTGAGCTAAGGCCCCATGGAACTGGACGCACCCGTCCCACGCGCGACAGGGGGTCGTTCCGCAGAACAGAGTACCGGGTGTACCCCCTCATCTCGCAAAATGATAGGGACTCCCGTCGTGCGACCACTCTCCGTAAGATGCTCGCGAGGTTCGCACCAGCGAAGGGGAGTAGTAAGAGTGGACGCAGTACAGCAAGAGGCCACGGCCAGAGCCAGAGAGCTTCAGCGCAGTTGGTACGGGGAGCCGCTGGGAGCGCTCTTTCGCCGGCTCATAGATGACCTCGGTTTGAACCAGGCCCGCCTCGCTGCCGTCCTCGGTCTGTCGGCGCCCATGCTGTCCCAGCTGATGAGCGGCCAGCGCGCCAAGATCGGGAACCCGGCCGTGGTGCAGCGCGTCCAGGCCCTCCAGGATCTCGCCGGCCAGGTGGCCGACGGAAGCGTCAGCGCCGGGGAGGCCACCGACCGGATGGACGAGATCAAGAAGACCCAGGGAGGATCCGTCCTGAGCAACAGCGGCCAGACCACCATCAGCTCGGGCGCGCCCACGGTCAAGCGGGTCGTCCGCGAGATCCAGTCGCTGCTGCGCTCGGTCTCCGCGGCCGGCGACATCATCGACGCGGCGAACACCCTCGCCCCCAGCCACCCGGAACTGGCAGAGTTCCTCCGGGTGTACGGCGCGGGCCGCACCGCGGACGCGGTCGCCCACTACGAGGCCCACCAGAACTGACGGCACGAGGGCGGACGACGGGTGACGGGGGACGGGCACAGCGATGGGTGAGATCTTCGCCGGTCGGTACGAGCTGATCGATCCGATCGGGCGCGGTGGCGCGGGTGCCGTGTGGCGGGCCTGGGACCACCGCCGTCGCCGCTACGTCGCCGCGAAGGTCCTCCTGCAGAGCGACGCCCACACCCTGCTGCGCTTCGTGCGGGAACAGGCCCTGCGGATCGACCACCCGCACGTGCTCGCTCCCGCCAGCTGGGCGGCCGACGACGACAAGGTCCTCTTCACCATGGACCTGGTGGGCGGCGGCTCCCTCGGCCACGTGATCGGGGACTACGGCCCCCTGCCGCCCCGCTTCGTGTGCCTGCTGCTCGACCAGCTCCTGTCGGGGCTGGCCGCGGTGCACGCGGAAGGCGTGGTCCACCGCGACATCAAACCGGCCAACATCCTGATGGAGGCCACCGGAACCGGGCGGCCGCACCTGCGGCTGTCCGACTTCGGCATCTCCATGCGCAAGGGCGAGCCCCGGCTGACCGAGACCGACTACGTGGTCGGCACCCCCGGCTACTTCGCCCCCGAGCAGCTGCTGGGCGCCGAACCCGACTTCCCCGCCGACCTCTTCGCCGTCGGACTGGTCGCCCTGTACCTCCTCCAGGGCGCCAAGCCCGATTCCCAGGGCCTCGTCGAGCACTTCCTGGCCCACGGCACCCCGGGCGCTCCGCAGGGCGTTCCCGCCCCGCTCTGGGACGTCCTCGCCGGCCTCCTGCAGCCGGACCCCCAGAGCCGGTTCCGAACGGCCACAGGGGCGCGCAAGGCCCTTGCCGAGGCCGTGGAACTGCTGCCGCCGTCCGCGCCGGACGAGGGTCCGCCGGAGGTGTTCGACCAACTCGGCCCGCTCCCGCCCGGTTTCGGCCCGCAGGGCCCCCTCGCCACGGCGGCGGTGACCCCGCACGCGCCCACCGCCGGCGTGGTGCCGCCCGGCGCGTCCGCCTCCGTGACGCAGGCCGCGGAGCCCGCCCCTGCCGATCCGCGCGGTACGGCGACGACGGCAGGAGCCCCCTCGACGGCCGCGACCGCCCCGGCCCTGCCCACGGCCCCGTACCCGGCCGTACCGGCCCAGGTGGCCGCCTACGGGCCCTCGCAGACGGGCAGCTTCCACCTGCCGCCGCCTGCCCCGGCGGGCGCGCCCTCACCGGCGACCGTGCCGTCGCCGACGGCCTCCGCCGCCCCGCCGGTCCGGGCGGCCGGCGGCATCGCCCCGCCTCCGGCGAAGGCGGTGGCCTCGCTCCTCGCCGCGGCGCTGCTCTGCTTCGCCGTCGGCGTCTGGGCCCTCACGCAGATGTAGGACCGCGCCCCCGCCGCCCGAGCAGGGTCCAGCCGCCCAGCACGAGCAGCAGCACCGTCCCGGTGCCGAAGCCGGCCCCGGCCACGACCCGCATCACGGAGCGCTTGTCGGCGGCCTCCGCGGCCTCCGGGGCGGTCAGCCCCTCCTCGGCGGCGGTCCGGTCCTGCTCGCCGACCCCGAAGCCGCCCGCGGCCGGACTCCCCTTGTACGCGGGCGCCTTGGTCGGGGTGCCGTCGACGTCCAGCCGCAGGGTCAGCGGCACCGGGACCGCGTCCTCGGTGAAGTCGGCGACCTTCGAGCCCATCGTCACCGCGATGTAGTACCAGCCCGCGACCGCCACGGACTGCACGGCCTGGTCGCTGGCGAAGCGGTTCTCGTAGACGACGGGAGCGGTCTTGCCCAGGATGATCCCGGCCTGCTTGCCGTCGTAGGAGACGTCCTTGTCGGAGATCAGGCCCCGGTACGGGCTGTAGAGCGCGACGGTGAGCCCGCCCGAGGCGGAGCCGTACGTCTTGGTCATCCGGGCGGCGGCGAGTTCGGCGCCGATCCCCAGCTGCTGTCCCCAGTCCAGCGGGACCCGGTAGTAGCGGGTCTGGCCGGGCCGCATCTCGTCGCGCCACACGCCGGCGCCCAGGGCGCGGGCGTCGTTGAAGCCGGTGCCCCCGGTGCGGGCCACCGCCTCGGTCCCCGGCAGGGCGGGGGTCCCCGAGGGCCAGCTGCTGGGCGCGGTGGTGGGAGCGCCCGGGCCGCGCCCCGGTTCCCGCTGGACCTTGATCTCCAGCGGCCAGGGGCTCTGGTCGTAGCCCTTGGCCGACGTGCGGGTGACCTTGGCGTAGTACACGCCGGCGGGCGCGCACTCCTCGTCCTCGGCGCCCCACCGGACGCCGGCCGCGCCGATGGGGTAGGGGTCGTAGCCGAAGTTCGCCCGGCCGGCGCTGTCCCGGCAGGAGCTCCCGGCGGTGGTCATGATCTCCACCTCGATGCCGTCGCCGCCGGAGACCTTCGCGCCCGGTGCGGGCCGGACCACGGCGGAGACGTAGACGTTCGACTCGTCCTTGTCCAGGACGAGCCGGTACACGCGGTCCCCGGGGCCGAGGGTGTCCTTGTAGACGTTCCCGGGCTCGATCTGCGGGGCGTCCGCGGTGGAGGGCTTGCCCTCGATCGCCTTCGCGCCGTCCGCGGCCCGGTACGTCGGGACCGGCTGCGGCTGCGTCCCCTCCGCGCGGGCGGCCGCCGGCAGGGCGGCCGTCAGGCCCAGGGCCGCCGCCCCCACCACGGCTCCCAGCCGCACCGTCGTCCGTACCCGATCCATCACGCCCACCCCGAGTTTGCTAGCGCAAGCCAAATCTTTGCATAACGTAAGTTTTCGTCACAGAACAGCACAAAGCCCCGGCCGCAGCGGCAGCCGGGGCTTCATGGGATCAGCCTTGGGTCTCACACACCGGAACCAGAAGGCACGGAGTCAGTTGCCTCCGTCCACAGGTCCTGCTCGGCGCGGTCCGCCTGGATCTGGCGGTACACGAGGAGCCCGCCGATGGCGGCCAGTGCGACCAGGAGCAGCTTCTTCACCGCGCGACCTCGTCTTTCGTTGACGTAGGGGACTTCTGGCAGCCAACAATACACACCGACCGATACCGATCGGTGACCTGCCGACCCACCAACTGGCCTTACGACGAAGACCCCCAGGCCTTGGCCTGGGGGTCTTCGACACTGTGGGGCTAACAGGATTTGAACCTGTGGCCTCATCCTTATCAGGGATGCGCTCTAACCAACTGAGCTATAGCCCCATCCGCGCTGCGCGCTGACTCCTGAAGATTAGCGCACAGACCCGGTCAGGCCAAAATCCGTTCCGACCGGGCGTCTGCGCAGGTCATCCGACCCCTTGCAGGCCCATCCGCGAAGGCCTACTCGTCCTCGGCGAGCGTCAGCTCCACACCGCCGACGAAGCCCGCCGACAGGTTGTAGATGAAAGCGCCCAGCGTGGCCAGTGCCGTCGCCAGCACCACGTCGATCACCGCGATCACCGACGTGAAGGTCAGCACGCGCGGCAGCGACAGGAACGACTGGAGGTCGAAGCCGTTGCTCTCGTTCGAGCCGGTCGCCTCGCTGATCGTGCCGCCGACGGTCGAGAAGACGCCCATCGCGTCCATGACCATCCACAGCACCGCCGCCGCCACGATCGTGCAGATGCCCAGCGCGATCGACAGCAGGAAGCTGACCTTCATCACCGACCACGGGTCGGCCTTGGCCACCCGCAGCCGCGCCTTGCGCGTCCTGGGCGCCGTACGGATCCCCGGACGCGGCTTGCGCTGTGCGGCGGGGCCCCCGTTCGCCCGCGGCGTGCCGGCGCCCGGGGGCGCCGCGTAGGCCTGCGGCGGCTGGTACGGCGGCGGTGCGGGCCGGTCCTGGCCGGCTTCCGCGCCGGCCGTCGGCTGCGGCCCTCGGGTGTCCGTCACGGCGATCCCCCTGCCCTCGGAGGTGGCGTCGCCACCTTGGGAGTCCGCGGCGGGGCCACGGGCACCGTTCGCCCCAGTCTTGGCCGGTCCGGCGCCCGTGGCTCCACTCACGACTTACTCCTCGTGCTCCCCGGCCGAAGGCTGCGTGCCCTCGGCGGCCTCGGCGGCCGGTCCGTCGGCCACCTCGGTTTCGTTCTCGTCGGCCTCGACCTCGTCAGCTTCCTGACCGGCCTCGGCGTTGCGGGCGATGCCGACCACGGCATCGCGCTTGCCCAGGTTGATCAGCTGGACGCCCATGGTGTCACGGCCGGTCTCCCTGACTTCGTTGACGCGCGTACGAATCACACCACCGCTGAGCGTGATGGCGAGAATCTCGTCCGTTTCATCCACCACGAGCGCCCCGACGAGCGACCCGCGGTCCTCCACGATCTTCGCGGCCTTGATGCCCAGACCACCACGACCCTGGACGCGGTACTCGTCCACCGGCGTCCGCTTGGCGTAGCCGCCGTCGGTCGCGGTGAAGACGAACGTACCCGGCCTCACCACGCTCATGGAGAGCAGTTCGTCACCTTCGCGGAAACTCATGCCCTTCACGCCCGAAGTGGCGCGGCCCATCGGGCGCAGCGCGTCGTCGGTCGCCGTGAAGCGGATCGACTGCGCCTTCTTGCTGATCAGCAGCAGGTCGTCCTCGGCGGACACCAGCTCGGCGCCGATCAGCTCGTCGTCGCTGCCGTCCTCCGTCTCCCGGAGGTTGATCGCGATCACACCACCCGAACGGGGCGAGTCGTAGTCCTTGAGCGCCGTCTTCTTCACGAGGCCGCCCTTGGTGGCCAGGATCAGGTAGGGCGCCGCCTCGTAGTCGCGGATGGCGAGGATCTGCGCGATCTTCTCGTCCGGCTGGAAGGCCAGCAGGTTCGCCACGTGCTGCCCGCGGGCGTCGCGGCCGGCGTCCGGGAGCTCGTACGCCTTGGACCGGTAGACCCGGCCCTTGTTCGTGAAGAACAGCAGCCAGTGGTGCGTGGTGGAGACGAAGAAGTGGTCGACCAGGTCGTCCTGCTTCAGCTTCGTGCCGCGCACGCCCTTGCCGCCGCGCTTCTGCGAGCGGTAGTCCTCGGTCTTGGTGCGCTTGACGTAGCCGCCGTGCGTGATCGTGACGACGATGTCCTCTTCGGCGATCAGGTCCTCGATGGACATGTCACCGTCGAAGGGCACCAGCTTGGAACGCCGGTCGTCGCCGAACTTCTCGACGATGGCCGCCAGTTCCTCGCTCACGATGGAGCGCTGACGCTCCTCCGAGGCCAGGATCGCGTTGTACTCGTTGATCTTGGCCTGGAGCTCGTCGTGCTCGGCGACGATCTTCTGGCGCTCCAGCGCCGCGAGGCGGCGCAGCTGCATCTCCAGGATCGCGTTCGCCTGGATCTCGTCGATCTCCAGGAGGCCCATCAGGCCCTCGCGCGCGATCTCGACCGTGTTGCTGCGCCGGATCAGCGCGATGACCTCGTCGATCGCGTCCAGCGCCTTGAGCAGACCGCGCAGGATGTGGGCGCGCTCCTCCGCCTTGCGCAGGCGGAAGCGGGTGCGCCGGACGATGACCTCGATCTGGTGCGTCACCCAGTGGCGGATGAAGGCGTCGATCGACAGCGTGCGCGGCACGCCGTCCACCAGCGCCAGCATGTTCGCGCCGAAGTTCGTCTGCAGATCGGTGTGCTTGTAGAGGTTGTTCAGCACGACCTTGGCGACGGCGTCCCGCTTGAGCACGATCACCAGGCGCTGGCCGGTCCGCGACGAGGTCTCGTCACGGACGTCGGCGATGCCGCCGACCTTGCCGTCCTTCACCAGGTCCGCGATCTTCTGCGCGAGGTTGTCGGGGTTGGTCTGGTACGGGAGCTCCGTGACCACCAGGCACTGGCGGTTCTGGATCTCCTCGACCTCCACCACCGCGCGCATCGTGATGGAGCCGCGACCGGTCCGGTACGCCTCCTCGATGCCCTTGCGGCCCACGACCAGGGCGCCCGACGGGAAGTCGGGGCCCTTGATCCGCTCGATGAGCGCGTCCTGGAGCTCCTCGTGCGTGGCCTGCGGGTGCTCCAGCGCCCACTGCGCACCGGCCGCGACCTCGCGCAGGTTGTGCGGCGGGATGTTGGTCGCCATGCCGACCGCGATGCCGGCGCTGCCGTTGACCAGCAGGTTCGGGAAGCGCGCCGGAAGGACCGTCGGCTCCTGGTTGCGGCCGTCGTAGTTGTCCTGGAAGTCGACGGTCTCCTCGTCGATGTCCCGGAGCATCTCCATGGCCTGCGGCATCAGCTTGCACTCGGTGTAGCGCATCGCCGCCGCCGGGTCGTTGCCCGGGGAGCCGAAGTTGCCGTTGCTGTCCACCAGCGGCATGCGCATCGACCACGGCTGGGCCAGGCGGACCAGGGCGTCGTAGATCGAGCTGTCACCGTGCGGGTGGTAGGTGCCCATGACGTCGCCGACGACGCGGGCGCACTTGTAGAAGCCCTTCTCGGGCCGGTAGCCGCCGTCGTACATCGCGTACAGCACGCGGCGGTGCACCGGCTTGAGGCCGTCGCGCACGTCCGGCAGGGCGCGCGAGACGATGACGGACATCGCGTAGTCGAGGTAGGAGCGCTGCATCTCCGTCTCGAGCCCGACGGGCTCGATGCGCATCACGGGCTGCTCCTCCGCGGAGTTCTCTGCGGTAGGGGTGGTTTCGTCGGCCATTGCTGGTCAGAAGTCCTTTCAGGCGGCCATCAGAGCCGACTCAGATGTCGAGGAAGCGGACGTCCTTGGCGTTGCGCTGGATGAAGGAGCGCCGCGCCTCGACGTCCTCGCCCATCAGCACCGAGAACAGGTCGTCGGCCTGCGCCGCGTCGTCCAGCGTGACCTGGCCGAGGACGCGGTGGTCCACGTCCATGGTGGTGACGCGCAGCTCCTCGGCGTTCATCTCGCCCAGACCCTTGAAGCGCTGGATCGAGTCTTCCTTGATCCGCTTGCCGTTCTGCTTGCCGAGCTCCACCAGCGCGTCGCGCTCGCGGTCCGAGTACGCGTACTCGAAGTCGTCCCGGCCCCACTTGATCTTGTAGAGCGGCGGGCGGGACAGGTACACGTGACCGGCCTCGACCAGCGGCCGCATGAAGCGGAAGAGGAAGGTCAGCAGCAGGGTGTTGATGTGCTGCCCGTCGACGTCGGCGTCCGCCATCAGGATGATCTTGTGATAGCGGAGCTTCTCGATGTCGAAGTCCTCGTGCACGCCGGTGCCGAAGGCACTGATCAGCGCCTGGACCTCGGTGTTCTGGAGGATCTTGTCGATACGGGCCTTCTCGACGTTCAGGATCTTGCCGCGGATCGGCAGGATGGCCTGGTACATCGGGTTGCGGCCGGACTTCGCGGAGCCGCCGGCCGAGTCGCCCTCGACGATGAAGATCTCGCACTTGGTCGGGTCGTTCGACTGGCAGTCGGACAGCTTGCCCGGCAGCGAGGCGCTCTCCAGCAGACCCTTGCGACGGGTGAGGTCACGGGCCTTGCGGGCCGCGACGCGCGCCGTGGCCGCCTGGATCGACTTGCGGATGATGTCCGCGGCCTCGACCGGGTTGCGGTCGAACCAGTCGTTCAGGTGCTCGTGGACGACCTTCTGCACGAAGGTCTTGGCCTCCGTGTTGCCCAGCTTGGTCTTCGTCTGGCCCTCGAACTGGGGCTCGCCGAGCTTGACCGAGATGATCGCGGTCAGACCCTCGCGGACGTCCTCGCCGGCGAGGTTGTCGTCCTTCTCGCGCAGGAGCTTCTTCTCGCGCGCGTAGCGGTTGACGAGACCCGTCAGCGCCGCACGGAAGCCCTCCTCGTGCGTACCGCCCTCGTGCGTGTGGATCGTGTTCGCGAAGGAGTAGACGCCCTCCGTGTACTGCGAGTTCCACTGCATCGCGATCTCGACCGAGAGCATCCGCTCCTTGTCCTCGGCCTCGACGTCGATGACGGTCGGGTGGATGAGCTCGCCCTTGCGCGAGTTGAGGTACTTCACGAAGTCGACGATGCCGCCCTCGTAGTAGTACTTCACCGTGCGCGCCGCGGGCTCGGCGACGTCCGCGTCCGGGTCGTCGGCGCCCACCGTGGCCTTCGCCGACTCGCGCTCGTCCGTCAGCGAAAGGGTGAGGCCCTTGTTGAGGAAGGCCATCTCCTGGAAGCGCCGCGACAGCGTCTCGAAGGAGTACTCGGTCGTCTCGAAGATGTCACCGTCGGCCCAGAAGGTGACCGAGGTACCGGTCTGGTCGGTCTCCTCGTTCTTCGCCAGGGCGGCGGTCGGGGCACCGAGCTTGTAGTCCTGGGTCCAGCGGTAGCCGTCACGCCGGACCTCGACCGCGACCCGCGTCGACAGCGCGTTCACGACGGAGACGCCGACGCCGTGCAGACCGCCGGAGACGGCGTAGCCGCCGCCGCCGAACTTGCCGCCGGCGTGCAGGACGGTCAGGACGACCTCGACGGCCGGCTTGCCCTCGGACGGGACGATGTCGACCGGGATGCCGCGGCCGTTGTCGACGACCTTGACCCCCCCGTCGGCCAGGATCGTCACGTCGATGGTGTCCGCGTGGCCGGCCAGGGCCTCGTCGACGGAGTTGTCGACGACCTCGTAGACGAGGTGGTGCAGACCACGCTCGCCGGTGGATCCGATGTACATACCGGGCCGCTTGCGGACCGCGTCCAGGCCCTCCAGGACCTGGATGTTGCTGCCGGTATACGAAGACCCACCTGCCTCGGCGGCCTCGCCGTCGGCGGTGGACTCGTTCTTGTCGTTGGGGTTGCCGGAATCGGCCACGAAGCGCCCTTTCTGGCACAGCACAGGCCGAACTCCGGGCCAGCAGGCATGCAAGCAGGAGCGGCTGCGTCGATCTGCGTTGTCAGCGTTTGTCAGCGGGATCCCGCAAGCGGGCGGGATTTGCTTCAGTCTACCGGTACCACCGACATGAATGGGGGTTTGCCGGTACCTGAGTCCGCATGTGCCGCCCTGAACCTCCTCTCTCCGACTCCCCACATCCGGGAAGGGGCTCAAAGAGGCTCACACGGGCATCCAGCGCTTCGGCCTGTCAACCTCCGGCTACCGTGAGGGACGCCACCCGGAACAGCCCCGCCGGGGTGCAAGAAGCCCCGCCGCCGTTCGAGGCGCGGGGTGCGGAACGGAGCCGGTTCTTCAGCCCGGCCGGCGTTCGAGGCACGGGGTCCGGGGCGGCCCCGGGACCCGCGCAGCGGACCGTTCGTGTCCGCGGACAGCCGGCGGGGACGCGGCCTAGCCGTAGGTGTCCCCCGGCCCCGTGCTCCCCGGCGCCCGCCACGGCCCGTACCC